>JAFYNW010000122.1 GCA_017547995.1 Clostridia bacterium
AGGGGAATGCTCCACGAGATAGCGGCGGATGATAGCCGACTGTGCAGGCGAGCAAACGCAGGAAACCTTGACCTTGCGCTCGTTTGTATAAGCGCCTGTGATGTCGTAAAGTGTGACACCGCGTCCTAATTCCTTCATGATATACTCACTCAGCTTTGCATAATCTGATGTGATAATCTCGATTTTATAAAGCTTGTAGCCCATGCTGTACATCACGTAGTCCATGATGCTGTTGCAGACGAAATGGTTGAGGAAGGCGTAAATAGCCACCTCGCGGGAAAACATAAATGCTGAAATTACAAGAATCAGTCCGTCGACAGCCATCATAACGCGGACAACATTGACGTTACGGAAGACCTTCTTCTGCAGAATAGCCGAAATCGTATCCGAGCCGCCGAAAGTATAGCCACGTCTGAGTACAAGACCGACACCGCCGCCGTAGAAGATGCAGAAGCAGATTGCCGCAAGGAATGGGTCGCCCTGAGTCAGCACGAAGTTGCTCTTTTCAAACAAAACGAGGACGTTTGGATAGAGAAGCGATACGAAAAGTATCTTCATAACGGCTTCCTTGCCCAGCACGATAAGTGCAAAGACGAGGACAGTTATGCTCATCGCGTAGTAAATATAGGAATAGTTGATGCCGGTAAACTTCTCGACGATTTTCGAAAGACCTGTCAGACCACTGGTGGTCAGGCCGTTGGGTGTGAGGACACAGGCTACTGCAAATGCTGTGAAGGCACAACCAATGAGGATGAAAACAAGGTCGATAAGTAGTTGTTTAGCCTTTGGGCTGCTGAGGATTTTGCTCATATAATGACTCCTTTGTGGGTAAAAAATCTCCCACACAATTTGATTTGACGGGATGTATTATAGCATAGTAAATCCCGCTTTGCAATATGTATTGCATAAAAGTTATTGTTAGTTATAAATCAAACAAAAGGTGATTTATTGTAAAAATTGTATAGATGATATTTGATTTTTCTATAAAGATTGATTTAGCTGTATTTTTAAGTTAAAATTAAACTGTAATAATATGAAACAAAGGAGATTTTTTGATATGTATATGTGTTCAAAGTGCGGTCTCGCAGGCTGCGGCAAGGGCGACCTTGAAAAGACACTTCCAGTATGCCCATCCAAGAATGAAGAATTGGTTGCAAAGGCAAAGGCTGAATATTCCGACCCTGAAAACAAGCTCATCGCTCACTCTGCTGCTTGCACAGAGCACGGCGGCTATTGCGTAGACACACGTCTCGTTGAAATTATGAAGTTTGCAAAGCGCTGCGGCTATAAGAAGCTCGGTCTCGCTTTCTGCGGCGGTCTTATGAACGAAGCTCGTACAGTTGTTGAAGTGCTCGAATACAACGGCTTCGAGGTTGTTTCCGCAATGTGCAAGAGCGGCTCCATGCCAAAGGAACTCATCGGTGTTGAACCAAAGGATACAATGAGCGGTCATCCTGAAAAGGAAATCATGTGTAACCCAATCGGCCAGGCTATGGCTCTCAACGAACAGAAGACAGAGTTCAATATCCTCATGGGTCTCTGCGTAGGTCACGATACACTCTTCCTCAAGTATGCTGAAGCTCCTGTAACAGTGCTCGCAGTTAAGGACAGAGTTACAGCTCATAACCCACTCGCTGCTGTTTACACAGCAAAGAGCTATAACAGAAAGAAGCTCTTCCCAGAAGGCGGCATTCAGATCGACTAATAAGATAATAAAAGCCATCCGCAAGGATGGCTTTAGTTTTGCCTTACGGCACAATCCGTAGGGACCGACCTCCCGGGCGGTCCGAGCCTTCCACTTTAGGGGAAGGTGTCACGAAGTGACGGATGAGGTGTATTGAGTCTTGTTTACAGGGGCAAATCTTAAACTGTGCGATAAGATTTCGGCCTCGATAAATCGAGGGGCGTCTTCGACGACTTCTTTATGTTTGCCCAAAAGAAGCAAAGATGCCCCGGGACTTTCGTTCTCCCGGACCCTCTATCGACCAGAGGGGACACCCCTGGACCCCTTGTGTGTTCGTTCC
>JAFYNW010000123.1 GCA_017547995.1 Clostridia bacterium
ATACGCAACAAATAAGGAAGACATCATCACAGTTGTTATCGAAGGTAAGGGTATTGAAATCAATACAGCTTGGTCCGCACTCGGTGACTTCCACGATAACGACATCTACAAGTACGAATACGACGTTGAAAAGGCAAAGGCAATGATGGCTGAAGCTGGCTACCCAGACGGCTTTAAGGCTAACGTAGCTCTTAACTCCGACGAACGTTCCCGTGTTGCTCAGGTTCTCCAGACTCAGTGGGCACCTATCGGTGTTGAACTCGAAATCACACTCATGGAATGGGGCGCATACCTCGAACACATCTCCGGTAAGAACCACGAACTCTTCATCCTCGGTTGGTCCATGTCTTACGACCCAGCTTCCACAGCACTCGCTCTCTTCCACACAGAATCCGGTGGTGCTACAGGTAACCGTGGTTGGTACTCCAACCCAGAAATGGATAAGCTCATCGACGAAGGCGCACAGCTCATCAACGGCGACCGCGAACCTATCTACAGAGACATCCAGAAGCTCGTTATGGAAGATATGGTATTTATGCCACTCTACTCCAAGCAGTGTATCGTTGCTATGAACGCAAAGATGGAAGGCATCCGCATCAATCCAGCTGGTTCCCATATGTACTGCTACGCAACAGTTAACGAATAATTTTTCGTACAACATTGCATAACAATTAACTGAATAAGTTAACATAACAATATGAGGTCTTCGGACCTCATATTTTTGTGTTTGTGGGGAGCTACGTCATTCTGAGCGTAACGAAGAATCCCATGCGGTCTGCACAAACTGTGCAAGGGATGGCATTTATAACGTCCCGAAAATTGTAGGAGCGGGCAGCACTCGCCCCTACAATAGCTATATTTATTGTATATTACATTTTTCTCAACCTGCCGCTATGCACATTTTGATGAAAATATCAAGTCTTGTTATTTTTGTTGAAATAAGGTATCATCTATATATCATCATTCCACAAGGAGAATGACTATGAAAATATCAAGATTTACAAATCCCCTTTCAAATATCTATGAACAGCGTATGCTGACAACCGCCATCAGGACAGGGGCGAAGCAGTATCTTATGTTCAAAAATCCATCGAATATTCTCGGCAGAAAGAAGGATATCGCCATCAAGGTCGTGGAGGTTATGCCTCCGAAAAATAAGCATTGGATAAAAGAGCTTGAGGAAATCGGCTTTACGCTGAATACTCTGTCATTTGTCAATTTTCTCGGTATGAGCTTCCATCTGCCAAAGCTGACCTTCTCGTCGATTCTCATTCATATTGCCGATATGGTGAGAGCGGGAAGCACCATCGTGCTCGACTATGCCGAAACGGCGGGAGAGGGCGTAAGCAGCTATTCTTATATTGAAATGGCAACTATGCTCAATTTTGCCGGCTTTGACGTATATGAATATATCTCGCCGTCCGACTGGGCGGAAAGCTGGGACGGGCCTGAGGACGTATCGGAAAAGGAGTTTGACGGGGTGATTCTGGCGGTAAAACGCGTCGTTTAGCACCAAAAATAAATTAGTAAAAATAATCAAAAAAACACTTGACAAATTGGTGAAAGTGTTGTAAAATATGAAGCGTTATGGGCGTAAAACGTACGCCTGTCCTTTCCTGTGTAGGATGACACAGGACAAAAGTCCACAAGGAGGTAATAGAACAATGCCAAAGCTCACAAGCAAGTATGAAACAATTTTCGTTGTTGACGTAACACTTGGTGAAGAACAGGTTAACCACGTAATCGAAAAGTTCAAGACAATGATCGCAGAAAACGGCACAGTTACTAACGTAGCTGACTGGGGTAAGCGTCGTCTTGCATACACAATCGACTACAAGACAGAAGGTTACTACACACTCGTAGAGTTCGAAGCAGACCCAAGCTTCATTAAGGAACTCAACCGTGTTTACAACATCACAGAAGGTCTCATGCGTTCTATCGTAATCGCTAAGTAAGGTGTTCTGATGCTTAATAAGGTTATTCTTATGGGTCGTATCACTACTGACCCTGAACTTAAGCACACACCAAGCAATACAGCGGTTTGCGCTTTCACTCTTGCGGTAAACCGCCGCTTCAACCGTAACGAAACAGATTTTATCGATATCGTTGCGTGGAGACAGCAGGCTGAGTTTGTTTCCAAGTACTTCACAAAGGGCCAGCAGATGGTTGTTTGTGGCGCACTTCAGACACGCAATTGGGAAGACAAGAACGGCAACAAGCGCAAAAGCGTAGAAGTTGTTGTAGACGAAGTTCACTTTGCAGACAGCAAGAGAACTGCAGGTAACACACCAAGAGAAGAAGCGTTACCATTTGATTTCTCTGGAGGCAATGCTTTCAGCGAGATCGAAGATGAAGATGATGGCAATCTGCCATTCTAAACTAATTAAGGAGGAACAGCGAAAATGGAAAAAGAAACAAGAGAACGCCAGGACCGTCCAGAACGCCCAAACATGCGTGACAGACGTCGTCGCAAGGTATGTCAGTTCTGTGTAGATAAGGTTGAAGCTATCGATTACAAGGATACAGCAAAGCTCCGCAAGTACATCTCTGAAAGAGCTAAGATCCTTCCACGTCGTATGACAGGCACATGTGCAATGCACCAGCGCCAGCTCACAGAAGCTATCAAGAGAGCTCGTCACATCGCTCTTATCCCATACACAGTTGAATAATTTGTGTTAAATATAAGCCATCTCTTCGGAGATGGCTTTTTTATTTTGTATAAAGAAAACCACCCGATATGCGGGTGGATATTTTTTGCATTTTAAGGCCGCTGAGGGCATATATCAGATTTGCAGTATGTGATTTTTTTATCTTCCTATTGACAAATCCGGCTTTCCGCTATACAATGTTTAAGTAGGTTAACGAAATGAAAATATTCACATATATGGAAGGAGCAAAAAATGGCAACGTTATCAGACAGGCTCGTAAGAGCTATGCGCGACCTCCACAGAAACTGGATGGACGTCACACCGAAGGCTGACATCAATAAATCCCAGCATCTCACTTTGAGAGCTATCAAGGTTTTTGAAATGGAAAATCCGGATTCAAAGGGCGCGACAGTTAAAGACCTTGCAAAGCGAGGCGGCAGAAGTCCGGCTAGCATCAGCCAGAAAATCGCCGCTCTTGAAGAGCTTGGCCTTGTTTACAGAACACCTGACGAACACGACAAGCGCGTCGTTTATTTCCACCTTACTGAAGAGGGTGAAAAGGTGCACGATGATATCCACAGACAGATGAGTGGATTTATCAACAGAGTTGTGGAAAAAATGGGCGAACCAGAGGTTATTGAAACTGCTGAGCGCATCGAAAAACTCCTCAACTGTATCAAGGAGACAAATATGGAAATGATGGAGGGTACAGATGAGACTGATTAAAAATTACGTAAAGCCGTTTATTGCATTGGCCCTCGTCTGCGTTATTATGCTGGCAGGTCAGGCTATTCTCGAGCTTATGCTGCCTGAATATATGTCGCGAATCGTAAACACAGGCTTGCAGAAGGGCGGTATTCAGGAATCCTACCCTGAAATCATCCCTGCTGACGTTTTCGGCGTTTTCGGCAAGTTTATGAGCGAAGAGGACAGAATCAACTATGAAAACAGCTACGTTTCGCTGAAGGATGCGGCGAATAAGGCTGAAATTCTTGAAACTTACCCTGATGCAGACGAAAATGCTATGGTAATTGATGAAAAGGCTTCCGATGACCAGCTCAGCGTGCTTGGCGCGGCTTTCCAGAAGAGCACTTATTCGGTTTACTATATGCTTTCCTGCAATTCGCTTCTCAATATCGACACAACACAGATAAATCAGAAAATCGATATGACTGCCCTCAAGGACAGCATGAGCAGCCTTATGGCGGTTTCTGCTGAAGAAATCGCTTCTGCGAATACGGCGACAGAGGATGCCCAGGAAACACTCGTGCAGAGTATCAACACAGTTTTCATCAAGGGCTTCTACGATGCTTACGGTGCTGACCTTACAAAGATGCAGAATGGCTTTATCATCAAGTCCGGCCTTGCTATGCTTTGCCTCAGCGCAATCAACGTAGCTTGCACAATCGGCTGTGGCTACGTTTCCAGCCGTATCGGTGCAGGCGTTGCACGCGATTTGCGCCGCGACGTTTTCTTCAAGGTTACAAATTTCTCTTCTCAGGAATTCAATAAGTTTTCAACGGCATCTCTCATCACAAGAACGACAAACGACGTAGGCCAGATTCAGATGATTGTCACAATGGGCCTTCGTATGATGCTTTTCGCTCCTGTAATGGGTATCGGTGCTATCGTTATGGCACTTCGTAAGTCGGTTTCCATGAGCTGGATTATCGCACTTGCAGTTATCGTGCTTCTCAGCCTCATTGCTGTGCTTTTCAGCATTGTAATGCCACGATTCAAGAAGATGCAGTCCCTTGTCGATAAGCTCAACCTTGTCACAAGAGAAAATCTCAACGGTATGCTTGTAATCCGTGCCTTCGCAACTCAGGATTTTGAAGAAAAGCGCTTCGACAAGGCGAATAAGGAGCTGGCGGACAACAATCTCTTTGTAAACCGTGTTACAAACCTTCTCATGCCTGCCATGAATCTCATCATGAATGCGGCGACAATCACAATTATCTGGGTTGGCGCACATTACGTTTCCCTCGGCTCAATGCCTGTCGGTGATATGATGGC
>JAFYNW010000124.1 GCA_017547995.1 Clostridia bacterium
AGCTTATACTTGACAAAATACACAGCAACCATCGGCATTCTGTAAAGCACGTAAGGCTTTTTCTTAATGCAATACTTGATAAACTTGCCGGAGCTGTCAGGGTTGAAAATTGTTTTATCAAAATCGTATACGTTCATAATCTACACCATTAAATAATATTCCTCAATATTCTATCATATATTGTTGAAGATATCAAGTAAAAAATTACTATCCTGCAAAGAAATTGCACAGAGCAGTGCATAAAAGGTCGGTGAAATTGTTCATATACTCATCGTTGGTTAAAAGCTCAAAAGAATCAGGTGAAGAAACAAACTGATTTTCGATAAGCAGACTATATGTATTCCGCGGCTTTGCCATATAAAGATTGGATTTCTCGTCGACGTAATTTACAATAATGTTATTTGATTCAAAATAAGAACCGATACAGCTTGCAAGTTCTGCGGAATGACGACTGTTTGCATGGAGTGATATTCCAACAGGATTATCGACAGTAGATGAATGGGGCAGACTGTCACAATGGAGTGAGATGAATATTCTGCCTGAGCCGGCAGCCATTTCATACCGCTTGTCAAGGCTTATGAAATCATCATCCATACGGGTATATTCCACGTCAGCGCCGAGGACGGAAAGCTTTTCGCCAAGCAGCAAAGCATAGTCAAGATTTGCGTCCTTTTCGGCAATTTCAGGTGAGCAGGATAGCGCGCCGTAGTCACTTCCGCCGTGTCCTGCATCGAGCATAAATGAAAAACCTGACAGAGGTGCATCCATATCATCCGATATTTTCTTGGGAACGAATACAATATCGAAATATCCGTTTCCAATATCGATATAATAGCCTGATATATCAGTATTTATAATTGGTGTAAAGGCGTAAACCATTCCACTTGAATTGATGGTCAAAGAGCCGCTTTTTATCATATCAGGCAATTCCGGAAGTTCCGTACAACCTGAAAAATGCAGACTGTACCCGTTTTCACTTTCTGTTATAGCAGGAAAAACTTTGCCTGAATATTCGAACCTTACAGTACTGTCATCTGCAGCATAAACCGACCTGATTCTACCATTGAGCTTAAGTGAATTATCCATTATTTTACAGTTGTTCTGCTTTATCCATCCCAGGTCCTCCAGATAAATAAACTCACCCTTTTCGGCAGAGACCTTCCATGCTGAACCAGCCTGCAGACAGACAACAGAGCCTTCGTCAGTTGTCGGATTGCGATAAACGTTAGCATCGTTTTTTAAGATTTCAACAAAATAGGTCTTATCGCCAAAATATTCATGCATAATATCGGCAGGTGAGAAATATCCGTAAAACGAGACATTGGTTTTATAAGCAGAAAAACTTGCGGTTATCGTCTCGCCATCATAATATTTCACAATATCATATTTCGCAGGAGACTGATGAGGAGTGTAATTGCGGTAGATATTTATTTGCCGTGCAGAATTTCCGTACGAAAAAGTAAAGGAATTGTTTCCGTACACCAGCGGCTTTGAAATTGAAAAATATCCCGATTCACTTGTTTCAACAGGATGATTATTCAGAAGAAGTGCACCATGTGCCTGGCCATAAAAATGAAAACGAGGCAATTCTGTCTGGAAATTATCAGCTTCAACAGCAATATATATTTCATTTGACCCGGCAAACGCAGACAAAACGGGAATGAGTGATTCATTTATACTGCCGAAACGGAAAATACAAAATCCACTGCAGTTGTCGGCTGACGTGTTGAGAGAAATCTGCGAAGATATTTCGTCAGCTGTATAACCAAGCTGATTTTCTGTGATTCTGTAAGCGGCAAGCCCTGTGTACAGCTTCACGTCGGTGTCGCTGACTGCGTCATTCCACCAGTCGAGTAAAACCTTGTAATCTGCCTCTGCATTACCGATATTCCAATAAAGCTGAGGCATAATATAATCGAGCTTTTCGTCTTTGACCCATTTTAACGTATCGGCATAATGGTCATAATATGATTGTGAGGAGTTGGTCTCACTGCCATCTTCATTATTTGATTTGTTTGCCCATACACCAAATGGCGAAACACCGAAAAGACAGTCTTCTCGGATTGATTTTACACATTCATAAGCTTCGTATATCAGACTGTCCACCTGCCGCACGCGAAAGGAATGTATGTCCTCACCGTCAAGCTTGTTTGCGTTATAAGACTCAACATCGTCAAAATCTGCCGACGGATAAAAATAATCGTCAAAATGGATACCGGCCACGTTATAATTGCTTGCAATCTCCCGTATTCCATTGCAAATCAGTGCCCGCACCTCTGCTGAAGACGGGTCGAAATAAAGATTCCCATCGCTGTTAAAGACGACGTATTGTGTTAATTTATGAGCGGGATTAGCGGGGGATAAAGATGCCAGAGCCTCTTCTTTTGTTGTAAAACTGCCGCGGGTTATTCTGTAAGGATTTATCCAGGCGTGGACCTTTATGCCATATTCAGCCGATTTGTTTATAAAATACTCCAGAATATCGATATCATCGGGAAAAGCATCGCCTTGTGTATTACAAACGTAAGCGCTTGAAGGGAAGATTTCTGACTTGTACAATGCATCAGAAGACGGACGAACCTGCAGAAAAATATCGGTAAGTCCACACGCATTTGCTTTGGAAATTATCAGATCAGCCTGTGATGTTATTTCCTCTGCTGATAAGCCGGGGGCTGAAGGAAAGTCAAGATTATAGACCGAGCTTACCCACACACCTCGCATATCCTGATTTGCACACAAGGCTGTCTGACTGAGCAAAAATAAAAGGCATAGAGACAACAGTAATTTTTTCATAACGACCTCCGTTTTTTCTGTTTTGATGAAAATATATATGATGAAAACGGGTCTGATATGTTGACAGAATGAATGTAAATTTATTATAATAAAGGGTGATAACACATATTTATAAAAGCAATTTTTTCCGGTCATTACAGATATAGAAAACGGGCACGTTTTAAAGAATGGAGTTCACCATGGAAGAATTACATAAAAACCACAGACAAAGGCTGAAAAACAGATTCCTCGAAAAAGGTCTGGAAGGCTTTGAAGACCATAACGTACTTGAACTTTTACTTTTCTATGCGATTCCACGAAAGGACACCAATGAAATAGGCCACAGACTTATCAAGCATTTCGGCTCGATATCTGCCGTTTTTGAAGCATCCATCGAAGAACTTGCATCTATCGAGGGTATGGGTGAAAGCTCGGCTGCGTTTATAAAGCTTATGCCTGCAATCGCAAAACGATATCTGACCGATGAGCATAAGGCGGCCTTTCTTAACAGCTCAAAGGCAGCGGGTGAATATTTCCTGCCGAGGTTTATCGGCGAAAGGGAAGAATGTGTCTACGTTGCCTGCCTTGACGCCAAGGCAAAGGTCATAAAATGTGAGCTTATCCACAGAGGCAGCTTCAACTCGGTTGAAATAAACGTAAGAAAAATTGCACAGACAGCATTGTTCTGCAATGCGGCAGGGGTTATCATTTCTCACAACCATCCGGGCGGTGTTCCGCTGCCATCGGAGGCGGACAACAGCGTCACGTATATGATTAAAAGCGGTCTTGATGCGCTTGGCATCGAGCTTTACGACCATATTATCGTCGGTGATAAGGACTATGTGTCCTATGCCGACACGTTTGCAAACTGGAAAGAGAAGACTTTCAGATAATAAAATGAAAAGGAGAGAAGTATGGGTGAATTTGTAGTAAAATCCGAATATAAACCTGCAGGTGACCAGATAGATGCCATCGAAAAGCTTGCAGAAGGTGTCAAACTTGGTATGGATGAACAGACTCTGCTCGGTGTAACCGGCTCTGGTAAAACCTTTACGATGGCCAATATCATCGAAAAGGTACAGCGACCTACTCTGGTGCTCACTCATAACAAAACTCTCGCGGCACAGCTTTGCTCGGAATTCAGAGAATTCTTTCCTGATAATGCAGTTGAGTTCTTCGTATCATACTATGACTACTTTCAGCCGGAAGCATATATTCCGTCAACAGATACCTATATCGAAAAAGACTCTGCAATCAATGCCGAGCTTGAAAGACTCCGCCATTCGGCAACGTCGGCACTCTTTGAAAGAAGAGACGTTATAATCGTCGCTTCGGTTTCATGTATTTACTCTCTGGGCAGCCCGATTGACTACGAATCCATGGTTATCTCGCTCCGCACAGGTCAGGAGAGAAATCGTGACGACCTTTGCAGAAAACTCGTTGAAATCCAATATGAAAGAAACGATATTGCCTTTGAAAGAAACAGATTCCGCGTAAGGGGTGACGTTGTTGAAATATATCCTGTATACACAGATGAATTCGCATATCGCGTCGAATTTTTCGGCGACGAAATCGACAGAATCTCTGAAATCAATCCGCTTCAGGGCACAGTCACACGAGTCGTCGACCATGCAGCCATTTATCCTGCATCTCACTACGTAACACCAAAGGATAAGCTTGCTGAAGCGCTTGAGGATATTGAAAAGGAAATGGAAGAGCAGGTTGAGTTCTTCAAATCCCACGATAAGGCAATCGAAGCACAGCGTATCCGTCAGCGTACAACCTACGATATGGAAATGCTTCGCGAAATCGGCTTCTGCAGCGGTATCGAAAACTACTCAAGAGTGCTTTCGCGCAGAGAACCGGGCAGCTCGCCGTTTACGTTGTTCGATTACTTTCCAAAAGATTTTCTCCTCTTTATCGACGAATCACACGTTATGCTTCCACAGCTGAGAGCGATGTACGCAGGGGACAGATCTAGAAAGCAGATGCTCGTCGACTATGGCTTCCGTCTGCCGTCTGCACTTGATAACAGACCGCTCAAGTTTGACGAGTTCAACGAAAGACTCAATCAGGTCATCTACGTCAGCGCCACACCTGCAGAATATGAACGAAGCCGTTCTTCACAGATTGTGGAGCAGGTAATCAGACCGACAGGCTTGCTCGACCCTGAGGTTGAGGTGCGTCCTGTTGAGGGGCAGATTGATGACCTCATAAATGAAATACGCAAATGCGAAAAGCTTGATCAGCGTGTGCTTATCACAACGCTCACCAAGAAAATGGCAGAGGATTTGACAAATTATTTAAGTACAAATGGTATTTCTGTCAAATATATGCACCATGACGTAAAGACTATCGAAAGAATGGAGCTTATCAGAGACCTCCGTCTTGGCAAGTTCCAGGTGCTGGTCGGCATCAACCTTCTCAGAGAAGGTCTTGATATTCCTGAGGTTGCGCTTGTTGCTATCCTCGATGCTGATAAGGAAGGCTTCCTCCGTTCGGAAACCTCTCTTATCCAGACGATAGGCCGTGCGGCACGTAATGCAGAGGGCAGAGTAATACTTTATGCAGATACAATAACACCATCTATGGACAGGGCGATAAGCGAAACAAACCGCCGCCGCCAGATACAGATGGCACACAATGAAAAGTTCGGCATCGTTCCGAAAACAGTTGCAAAGGACGTCCGTGAAATCATTGAAATCTCACGCGATACCTCGAGACTGCCTAAGGAAAGCCGAAAGAAGTTAGATAAGAAACAGAAGGAAGATATGATCGCAAAGCTGACCAAGGAAATGAAGGAAGCGGCAAAGATGCTGGAATTCGAACTTGCAGCTCAGATCAGAGACAAAATCAAGGAGCTTCAGAAATAAATGAGAGAAAATATTTCTATCAAAGGAGCGAGAGAACACAATCTGAAAAATATCAGCCTCGATATCCCTCGTGACAGCCTTACTGTCATCACAGGTATTTCAGGCTCGGGTAAAAGCTCGCTGGCATTTGATACAATTTATGCCGAAGGCCAACGCAGATACGTGGAAAGTCTCAGCTCCTATGCAAGAATGTTTCTGGGACAGATGGAAAAGCCTGACGTCGATTACATCGAAGGTCTTTCACCTGCAATATCCATCGACCAGAAAACAACGTCCAAAAATCCACGCTCAACAGTGGGTACTGTAACCGAAATCTATGACTATCTCCGTCTTTTGTGGGCGAGAATAGGCACACCGCACTGTCCGAAATGTGGTAAAGAAATCAAACAGCAGACAATCGACCAGATTATCGACCAGCTTCTCGACCTGCCTGAAGGCACAAGAGTGCAGATTCTTGCACCTGTAATCAGAGGCAAGAAGGGTGAGCATCTCAAAATCTTCGAGGATGCACGAAAGAGCGGTTACGTGCGTGTACGTGCAGACGGTATCATCTATGACCTTTCAGAAGAAATCAAGCTGGAAAAGAATAAAAAGCATAATATTGAAATAGTTGTTGACCGACTTGTGATAAAGCCTGATGTTCGTCAGAGAATGACAGACTCTGTTGAAATTGCAAGCGGCCTTTCGGGTGGTATCATAATTGCCGACCTTATGAAAGACGGAGAAATTATGTTTTCGCAGAATTATGCCTGCGATGATTGCGGCATTTCCATCGAAGAGCTTACACCGCGTATGTTCTCCTTCAACAATCCATACGGAGCTTGTCCTGAATGTACGGGTATCGGTGTGCGTTATGAAATCGACCCTGAAAGAATTATTCCAAACAAGAATCTTTCAATCCGCGGAGGTGCTATCAAGGCATCAGGCTATGCCACAATGGATA
>JAFYNW010000125.1 GCA_017547995.1 Clostridia bacterium
AGTCGCCACCAAACATAAGGTCGGAGATTTCGTTTGCAATATTTATCGCGCCGTAAGGAAGATAAATCTGAAGCTGCTCGCCCATCATACCAAGCTTTGCAGTCAGTCCTGCCCCCATCACAGAGCGTGAAAGGGCCTCTACTCCGTTGTCGCGGAGGGCATCGATGAACATTTCAGCCCACATTCTGTCACGCACGGCAAACAAAACATAGTCGTTTGCCTCAGGGGCGCGAAGTGCACCACCGCAGGCAGGGCAGAGGTCACCGCCCGCCAGAATATTGCAGTTTTCACAGTATTTCATAAGCGCCACCTATTCGTTGAGCGTTACCTCAAGCTTCATATCGTTGACTTCAACGATAAACTTCTTTGGCGGATAAATAGTAGTCAGCTTTGCCTCAAGCTGGTCAAGAATTGCCTTCTTTTCCTTGTAAAGCTGATGTGATTCACTGACGGAAATCGACTTGAAACAGACCTTACCGCCAACCTGACACTGCACAAGCTTGTCGAGGTCGGATGAAATCACAGTGGCAATCTTCGTGTAGCCGCCTGCAGTCTGTCTGTCAGCAAGCATAATGATAGGCATACCATGCTTAGGCACCTGCACAGCGCCCACGCAGATACCATCGGAAATGATGTCACTGCCGTTTTTCGTAGTCACAGCGTTGCCGTGAAGACGACAGCCCATACGGTCAAACTCACCAGTCACAGTGAAAGTGCTGTTGAGGAATGTTTCGATGCCTTCTTCTGTGAAATGGTCGTCCTGAGGACCGAGCACAACGCGGAGTGTCACGTCGTTTTCATATTCCTTGCGGTCAAACTGACGCATTTTCATATTAGCAAGCTTGAAAATATGGTCGCAAAGGCGGATTTTATCGCCGTTAGCCAGTTTTCTGCCTTCAAAACCGCCAAGCTTAGCCTTCATATAAGTGGAGCGGCTGCCCATAACGGCAGGAATATTCATACCGCCCGCGAAAGCCACGTAGCAGTAGTTGCCGTTGTCGGAAGCGGAAAAGCTGAGCACGTCGCCGTTACGCACGTAAAGCGCCTTGTTCATCTCCACAGGCTGTTTATTGATAGCAGGTTTCATGTCAGCGCCAGTGATTGCGATGACAGCTGCATCGTCAAACTCGAGAGTCGCGCCCATCATGAGCATTTCAAGACAAGCTTCGTTTCTGTCGTTGCCCACTAAAATATTGGCAAGGTTAAGGGAAAACATATCCATTGCGCCCGAAACTGGTACACCGCTTGCCTGATAGCCATAGCGGCCTGTATCCTGCACAGTGGTGGAAATGCCAGGATTTTTAACGATAAATCCCATATTTACACACCCCTTTCGCTCATTTTGCAGTGATAAGTGCCCTTTTCAACCTGCTCTGCGATTTTAAGATATTCTTCCTTTGTCACAGGGACAAACCTGAGGTAGTTGCCGCTCTTGAGCAGGACGGGATTTTCACGCTCAAGGTCGTAAAGCTTGACGGGAGTCTTACCGATAAGACGCCAGCCGCCAGGGGAATCGACAGAGTAGATGCCCGTCTGACTGCCTGCAATACCAACACTGCCCGCCTCGATTTTCACGCGAGGATTGTCAAGACGAGGTGCCGCGATGGAATTATCCATACCGCCAAGATAAGGGAAGCCAGGGGTAAAGCCAATCATATAGATGAGATATTCAGGTGTGGAGTGGATTTTGATAACCTCATCCACAGTTTTGCCGTTGTGGGACGCCACAAACTCAAGGTCAGGGCCCGATTCGGCAGAATACCACACGGGGATTTCGATAACGTAAGGATTTGTGACGCTGAGACCGATTTCGCTCTCGAGAAGCTCATCCACAAGTGAAGTCAGGCTTTCAAGGTCGAGAATCGATGGGTCATAGTATATGGAAAGAGAGCGATATGTCGGCACAGTTTCGATGATGCCGTTGACGTTGAGAGTCTTTAACATATCGCAAAGCCTTGTGACACGGGAGTTAATGGCAGGGGAGATTTCATTGCCGAATTCCACTGTCAGCCCTGTGTCACCGAGAGGCAGATAACGTACGCTTTTCATTTAGACAATTTCTCCTACAGGAAGGATTTCGATGCCCTCAGCGATGAGTGCAGCCTTGATTTTTGTAACAAATTCCACAGCCTTTGGATTGTCGCCGTGTACACAGACAGAGTCAGCCTTGATGTCGATGTCCTCGCCTGTGTTTGTCTTGACTTTGCCTTCCTTAATCATGCGGATAACTCTTGCAATAGCCTCTTCTTCATCGTGGATGAATGCACCAGGCTCGCTTCTTGGAACGAGAGTACCCTGAGCTGTATAGCCGCGGTCAGCGAATACTTCACTTGCCACGCGGAGACCAACGTCCTGACCGGCCTTGAGCATCTGTGAGCCGGATGGAGCCATGAGGATGATGTTCTTGTCAACTTCATAGATTGCATCTGCGATAGCGCGTGCAAGCTTATAATCAACGCCGGCCATATTGTAAAGAGCGCCGTGAGGCTTTACGTGCTGAATCTTGAGACCCTGAGCAGTTGTGAAAGCCATAAGAGCGCCAAGCTGATATTTTACGTATGTCTTGGCTTCGAGAGGAGTCACGTTCATGTTGCGTCTGCCGAAGCCGATAAGGTCGAGGAAGCCAGGGTGAGCGCCGACAGCTGTGTTGTATTCCTTGCAGTAAGCCACAGTCTTTTCCATAACGACAGGGTCGCCGCCGTGGAAGCCGCAGGCTACGTTAGCGGAGGAAACGTGTTTGATGATTTCTTCATCCATACCGATAGTGTAGTTGCCGAAGCTTTCGCCAAGGTCAGAGTTAAGGTCGATTTTATACATAATAACGCTCCTTTTTATATAAATTGGCAATTTATTGTTTTTAAGTCTTTTATAATAGAATCAATGTCAGCATTACTGCTGTTGACTTCAAGGACGAGTTTTCTGGCGATTTCGTCGTTAAAGAAATCGTGAAATGCGGTAAGAAAATCTGTATGTATCTTCTCATCATATTCAAAATAGCTTTTCAAATCGCCGCAATGAGATACCTTGCGTCCACTTGCGGAACGCATTTTACCCCAAAGATGAACGCCATATATATTGTGACGAACATCATAAATACTATTTAACGATGAAATATATTTATCAGGTTTCTTGTTATCGCAATTATGTGCGGTATATAGCTGTGGGATATCTAAAGCAAACTTTAAAGTCAGCTTATTTTTATCTATAGCATGACTTAATTCTTTGAAATCATCTGACTTTGAAAGCAAAAACTTAGCTTTTGGATATGTAGAACCACATCTGTTTTCAATCAATATTGTAACGTCAGGGAATTGAGATTTTATTAAATCCTCGAATATAATATATCTCTCTACAAAGTTTTCTACAGAACTTGTATAGTCAGTAAATGGTGGATGGATTTCAATGATGTCGGGCGGAGCTTGATTCTTGCAGAGTTTAATCAAAAACTGAGCAAATTCCTTTGCCCACTCATTATCCTTCCATAATTGTGGGATGTTCTTTTTATGAGAGGTAGCGAGTAAGCTATTTTCATCATAAAGTGTTGAAGTGAATTTTCGCTTACCATAGCTGTATTCAGTATGCAGAGAGTATGCAGGGAGTACAGGTGATATTTTTTCAATGTCAAGATGAGCCGCAATTTCTTCGCATCTCAAAGGAATAGATGACGGATATTCCTTGCTATGATATTTTATCATTTCAAAATATATAGCCAAACAATCACCTCCAATCACATCTTAATTCTATCACAAATGCCATAATTGTTCAATAAAAAGAAATATTTATTTTACTATGGACTTTGGTGGAAAAGTGTGATAAAATTTATCTATTAAAAGGGCAATGGCGGACAAGAATGCCGTTGCTGTGCAAAGGAGCGGCCTATGAAAAAAGAGATAAAAGCAGCAGAGCTTAACTGCAATCCTTGTCATCTTATCGGCAAAGACTGGATGCTTATCACTGCGGGCAACGAAGAAAAGTGCAATACCATGACAGCCGCATGGGGTGGTCTCGGCTATCTCTGGAATAAGGACGTGGCTTTCATTTTCGTGAGACCACAGCGTTATACCAAGGATTTTGTCGACAGGGAAGACACCTTCTCTCTCTCATTCTTCAGTGAAGATTGGCGCAAGGAACTTGCTTATTTGGGCAAGGTTTCGGGCAGAGATGAGGATAAGATTGCAAAGAGCGGCCTTACAGTTGAGTTTATCGAAAATACACCTTGCTTCAAGGAAGCACGTCTTACAGTCGTGTGCCGCAAGATGTATCGTCAGTCGCTTACAGAAGATTGTTTCATCGACAAGGACGTAATGAACAGAAACTATCCTGAAAAGGATTGGCATGACGTTTACGTGGGTGAGATAATAAAAGTTTTAGTGGAGGAATAACACAATGAAAAAAATGATTGAAGAATTCAAGAAGTTTGCCTTCAAGGGCAACGTAGTTGACATGGCAGTCGGTGTTATCATCGGCGGTGCTTTCGGCAAAATCGTAACGTCTCTTGTAAACGACGTTGTAATGCCTCTCCTCGGCGCTCTCATCGGCGGTATGGATTTCAAGGCATTCAAGCTCGTTCTTTCTCCTGCAGTGCTCAACGAAGCAGGCGAAGTTGTAACTCCTGAAGCTGCAATTCTCTATGGTAACTTCATCCAGAACGTTGTGGACTTCCTGCTCATCGCTCTCTCCATCTTCATGTTCATCAAGATTATGAACAACTTCAAGAAGAAGGAAGAAGCTGCTCCACCACCACCTCCAGCAGGCCCAACAACAGAAGAGCTTCTCACAGAAATCCGCGACCTTCTCAAGAAGTAATTTTGCATAGTATGTTTTCAAGCCTCCCCTGTGCAAGGGGAGGTATCTTTTTGTAAAAAAGACGAAGGGGTTGTTCAAAAAATATTTTCAAAATTATGGAACAAATCTCATTTTTTTCAGTCTAAATACAGGTTGTACAAAAAATTGGTAGTTGCTTCATAAATCAAAAGCACATTTCGCGGAGGCTTTTTTTCCGTCAATAATGGTTAAAAATCCTCGTTAAGGCACAAAGCCTTGCCTGCGGCTTTTAACCCTTCTGACGAAAAAATATCTCACCGCATAACGCACTATGATTTATTCAGCAACTACATGAATCACACAAATATATGGAGGAAAAATGAAAAAGAATCTCTACACAATTATCGCACTCACAATCGCATTTATGATGGTATTCGCAGGCTGCTCCGCTAAGGAAGAAGCTACAGAAGCTACAACTGCAGCGGCAACAGAGGCTACAACTGCGGCTACAGAAGCAACAACTGCGGCAACTGAAGCAGCTACAGAAGAAACAACGTCCGAAGCTGAAACAGAAGCAACTGAAGCTACAACTGCTGCAACAGAAGCAACTACTGCGGCAACTGTTGCTACAAAGAACGAGCTCACAACAGCATCCACAGCGGCAACTGTTGCTCCAACAGAAGCTCCAAAGCCAGCAGCAAAGGCTGACCTCGTTGCTATTATGAACAAGCTTTACGATGGTCTCACACCGGGTGAAGACTGCCCAATGGTAGGCCAGATGGAAATCGACGGTGAAAGCTCCGCTTACTACGTAGGTATTGAAAATCTTTCCTGCAAGCAGGCTCTCGCTTCCGAAGCAATGATTGGCGCTATCGCACATTCCCTCGTTCTCATCGAAGTTGAAGACGGCACAGATATCGCATCCCTCAAGGCTGAAATCCGTGAAAACATCAACCCAAGAAAGTGGATTTGCGTAGGCGTTGAACGTGATGAAGTTGTTATCGAAAACGTAGGCAACATCGTATTCGTCTGCATCGAAGCAAATATGGCAGACCACTTCCGCACACAGTTCTTCAACGTTGTAAAGTAAGATGAGAAAGCTTCTCGCCCTCTGCCTTGCGCTCCTCACTTTCGCAGGATGCTCGGCAAAGACAGAAACAACTGCACCTGCAACGACAGCTCCAACCGAAGCGACAACAGCAAAGCAGGAAATCGAAGTCAATGGCGAAGGCATCTACGTCATTGACGACGTGCTTTTCTCAAAGCTTTATCCGATGGATGAAAAGTCTGTCGAAAAGCTTGCGCAGAAGATTGACGCCATCGCGGCTGAATATCTCACAGAGAATAACAATATTTTCGTGTCACTCATCCCTGATAAGTCTTATTTCTCCGATTATGAGGAGAAAATCGACCATTATGAAATGGCTGATATGCTGAAAAACAGCCTCACTTCAGGCAAGTACATCGAAATTGCCGATATGCTTACCCTTGACGATTACTACGTGACAGACGGTCACTGGCGTCAGGAGCGTATCATCGACGTGGCGAACAGACTTGGCGAAACGATGGGCTTTGAAATCGACAAGGCAGATTTTGAAGAAAATGCCCTCCTCGATTTTGAATACAAGGGTATGTATGCCCCTCTCTACGAAGGCGAAACACAGAGCGAAGTGATGTATTATCTCACAAACAAGCATACGGAAAATGCCGTTGTCGACAACTTCCAGAAAAAGGACTTCACAGAGGTCTACGATATGGCAATGCTTGAAACGGCAACACCTTACAATATCTTCCTTTCCGGCCCTACACCGCTTGAGGTTATCACAAATCCTGATGCCGAAACAGATAAGAAGCTTGTCATCTTCCGTGACTCTTTCACCTCCTCTCTCGCACCGCTCATTCTGAGTGAATATGCCGAAATCACTCTCATCGACCTGCGCTATATGGCAAGTCAGCTTATGCCGCAGTTTATTGAGTTTGATGACCAGGACGTGTTATTCCTTTACTCCGCGGCGGTCGCCAACAACAGCATAATGCTCAAGTAAATATTC
>JAFYNW010000126.1 GCA_017547995.1 Clostridia bacterium
GCATAAACCGCCGCACCGCCTGTGATATAGACCTCCACACCGTATCCCTTCGCCTTGTCGAGCGCCTCCTCAAAAGAACGCGCCATAATGCATCCTGCGTAAGTTTTATCCCTTGAAATAACGATATTCACGCGGTTTGGCAGAGGTTTCCCGATGGCTTCTATGGTTTTTCTGCCCATAATCACAACGTTGCCCGTTGTCAATTCACGGAATCTGCGAAGCTCACCATCGATAAACCAAGGCATTTTGCCTTCCTTGCCGATGAGTTTATTTTTATCATACGCAACGATTAAAGCTGTCATAATATCACCTAGAAGAATAATGTCATAATCGGAATTGTCACCATAGAAAGCAGTGTGGAGAAGAATACCACCTGAGATGCAAAGCCATAGTCCTGGTCGTATTTTGCCGCCAATACTGCAGAAAGAGATGCGGCAGGCATACCTGCAAGGAGCGTACATACGCCCCTTACCAATGGCTCGACAGGAAGAAGGCTCATAACGCCGAAAACAACGGCAGGAATTACAAGCAGACGGATTGTGCTGTAATAGCAGAGCGGCTTCCATTCGATGTGCTTTATGTCGATATCAGCCAGAATTGCGCCGATGAGAATCATTGAAATTGCAGTTGTGCATCCGCCAACAGAGCTCATTGTCTTTGTCACGAATGCAGGCAATTCAAACGGACGGAACATATATGCAAAGCCAACGAAAACCGCCACAACGCAAGGATGTGTCACAAGATTTTTGATGACCGACTTGCTGTCTGTCTTTGTATAAAGGCTGAGTCCTGCCGACCAGAGGAAGATGCGGAGCGGAATCATAGCAATGGAAGCATACATAAGACCGATGTCACCGAATACCCCCTGAGTTATAGGGTTACCGAGGAAGCCTGCGTTGGAAGTAATAGTCGCGTGACGCATAACTACCTGCTTGTTCATCGGATATTTCTTATACGCCACACGGCTGAGGCCCCACGAAAAAAGCTGTACGCCCATATAGGCAATAAAGACTGTGCCCGCCGCCTTGAGAAGCTGACTTGTCACTTCAAGATTGAAGGACATGACGATATTGCAAGGCAGAATGATATTGATGAGCAAATCGGACAGCATTGTGCGTGTTTTTGTGTCAATCATGCCTTTTCTGCGGCAGAAAAAGCCGATTATCATGATTGCAAACAGCGAAAGCTGCATATTCAGCATGGTTTCAAACGTGGACATAGGTCTTTATCCCCTTCCCATTATTTTAATAATCCGTATTTATCTTTCAATTCAAGTATTCTGAGGACGCTTGCATTTATCTGCTCCTCGGTTATTTCGCCATTTTCAACGGCAGATATAACAGCCTCGAAGTTTTCCTCAAAATCAAGCGGCATAAGCACGATATCGCACCCTGCCTTTATAGCCATAACGGCACTTTCAGCGCCATAAGCTGAGGTAATCGCCCCCATTTCCATGGAATCTGTGATGACAACACCATCGTATCCCATCTCACCACGGAGTTTTTCTGTCACAACAGTCTGTGACAAGGTAGCAGGCAAACCGTCATCCGTCACCTTTGGCAGAGTGATGTGGGACACCATCACCATATCGGTCTTTGCAAGATTATCCGCAAACGGAATAAGCTCACATTCCCTAAGCTCGTCCCACGTCTTATCAAGACGGACGTAGCCCGTATGTGTATCGGCATTTGTGTCACCATGCCCCGGGAAATGCTTGATTGAAGTCATAATCCCCGCTTCGTGGAAGCCATTGATGGCAGAGGACACCATTCCGCTGACAGTTTCAGCGTTGTCTGAAAAGGCACGCTTGCCGATGACAGGATTGTCAGGATTGCTGTTTACGTCGGCAACGGGCGCAAAATCAAGGTTTACGCCGTACTTTTTAAGGTAATTGCCTATGGTTTTGCCAACGTATCGTGCGGCATCCTCACCCGCAATATCGCCCATACTGTGGAAAGCCTTCACCTTGAAGTTATTGTTTCTGGCAATACGTGAAACTGTGCCGCCCTCCTCGTCAATGCCGATAAACATACCATATTCGCTCAGCTCTTTTGTAAAATCAGCAAGAGCGGCAGGCGTTGTGATATTTCCGCTAAAAAGGGCCACACCGCCGACGGGATATTCCTCGAGAGCGAGAGCCATATTATCGTCAAAGCTTGTCTTGCTTCCGCCCAAAGCCTCAGGACGTACGATAAACATCTGCCCGATTTTCTCGCGGAGCGTCATAGACTCAAGTGCAATTTCGGCATCAGACTTTTTCGCCTCGGTTAGCGCTTCGGTCGGCGCTTCAGTAGCCTCTGTTGCTTCGGTTATATAGTTGATTTCGATTTCACCAACCTCTGTCGGGCTCTGTGTTGCAGATGGCACGCTTGTGCAGCCGCAAAGCATCATCAAAGCAAGACAAAGGGCAAAAGTGCGCTTCATTATATCTTCTCCAGAGAGATTCTCTTCTTCTTTACGTCAACGTCAAGGACGCGTACGTTGATGATATCACCGACAGAAACAACGTCCATAGCACGTGTTACGCGATGCTTTGCAAGCTTGGAAATATGTACAAGGCCATCCTGATGCACGCCGATATCGACGAATGCACCGAAGTCGGCAACGTTACGCACTGTACCCACAAGCTCCATACCTGCCTTGAGGCTTTCGATATCGAGGACGTCTGTACGGAGGACAGGCTGTGGAAGGCTGTCACGTGGGTCAAGACCAGGCTTCTGCAATTCCTTGACGATATCGTTAAGAGTGATTTCGCCCGTGCCCAGAGTTTCAGCCAATTCCTTCATATTGTAATTCTTGATTTTTTCGCCCAAATCGCCGAGATTCTTGTTTTCAACGTCCTTGAGAGTATAGCCAAGAGTCTTGAGCAGTTCCTTGGCCACGCCATAACTTTCAGGGTGTACGGACGTCATATCAAGCACGTCCTTGCCGCCGTTGATACGAAGGAAGCCTGCACACTGCTCGAATGCCTTAGGTCCGAGGCCCTTTACCTTCTTGAGCTGAGCACGGGACTCGAATCTGCCGTTTTCAGCGCGGTATGCATAGATATTCTTCGCTAAGCTGCCGCTGACACCGGAAATATAGCTGAGAAGGGATGGGGACGCAGTATTCACGTCAACACCCACGTTATTTACGCAGTATTCAACCACACCGCCGAGAGATGTGGAAAGCTGCTTTGGGTTGCAGTCATGCTGATACTGACCGACACCGATAGCCTTAGGGTCGATTTTTACAAGCTCAGCCAATGGGTCCTGCAATCTTCTTGCGATAGACACGGCACTACGGAGAGAAACGTCGAATTCAGGGAATTCTTCCGCTGCAAGCTTGGAAGCGGAATAAACGGAAGCACCGCTTTCGCTGACAACCATATAGGAAACAGGTCTGTCAGCCTTCTTTATCATATCAGCAACGAAGATTTCAGATTCCTTGGAAGCCGTGCCGTTGCCGATGGAAATAATGTCGATTTTATGCTTTTTGATAAGACCGAGAAGCACTCTTTCAGCCTCGATAGTCTTATTCTGTGGTGGTGTAGGATAAACGACAGTTGTATCGAGCACGTCGCCCATTTCGTTTACAACTGCAATCTTACAGCCTGTGCGGTATGCAGGGTCGAAGCCCATTACAACGCGGTTTTTGACAGGTGGCTGAAGGAGAAGATTCTTGAGGTTTTCACCGAAAACCTCGATAGCGCCTGTCTGTGCATTTTCTGTCAGCAGGTTACGCATTTCGTTTTCAACCGATGGTGCAATAAGACGGTCGA
>JAFYNW010000127.1 GCA_017547995.1 Clostridia bacterium
CGTCTGAGCTTATTCATGGCATACTGATAATAATCGAACTCATCATCAGACAAATAATCATCAAGAGTCTTTTTTATACCGCAATACTTACTGCACGATTCACTGAATATATCCCATGCATAGCTTTTCATAATGCTGTATTCTTTTTTCAGGTCGCCTGCCACCTCCATGATGACATGGCCATACTTTTTCTCGCAGAAATCAAGCTTTTCACAGCTTCGTTCTCTGGAAGTATCCATAATATAACGACCCATATAAAGGAGTGCTTCGGCATAATTCTGCTCTATCTCGCCGCCCTGAACAAAGTTTTCAATAACTTCTTCCGCATATCTTTCCGGAATAGCTTCATTTCTGTCGACAAGAATCATAATATACTGACAGGCACATTCCTGCCATTTTGCAATGTCCGGCGCTTTTTCAACAAGCCAGAGAGCGCTTTCAACATCGCCCAATTCCGCCGCTCTTGTGTAGTAACGTTTCTTTTCTTCGTCACCAAGATGCTCCTCATCTGAATAATACTTGTCATCGACAATCTTATCGCCCTTAATGCGCCACGAAACGGCATCATTATTTTCCATGCCTGTTTCAAGGTCCTTATCGATAGTCTCATCGTCAATTATAGCGTTGTGGTAAAGGTATTCGGTGGCAAGGCCGTCGCCCTTTTCAGATGCATCCATGAGCATACCGAGGTATTCATCATCTTCCTTGCCCATTTCCAGCATATAAATTGCCATAGCACGCATTGCAGGCGGATATTTAAGATTTGCAGCTTTTTCAAGCCATCCGAAGCTTTCTTCCAGATTGGAAAAATCCTGCCACATCATATACATGGCATACGGATTTCCAAGCTTTGCCTGCCCACGATAAAAATCAACATTGTATCTGTTTTTCGCGTATTCTATCGCCTTATCTCTGTCCGAGAAGCACATATCTATACAATATATATCATGGCTGTTGTCATTTGAGCCGAATGTGAAGCTATATTTTTCAGCCTCAGGCGAAAGCTCAGGCAGGATGGACTTTTTGTTTGCAGGCTTAGTGGTTTCCTTTGTTTTTTCAGGCTTTTTCTCTGTAGGAGTCTGTATTTTTTCCTGCTCAGCTTTTTCTTCTTTTCTTTTTTGTGTCTGAGCCTTAATTCTCTCTGTGAATTCTGCATTCTCTTTTTCAAGTTCTTCGATATATGCGTCATCATCAATAGCGAACATCGGGCTCTTTGACTTTTTCTTCGCAACAGGCTTTTCTTCATGGACGGGCTGTACTGTGCCACGGGCTTCGCGGGCTTTTTCTATTTTCTCTTTAAGTTCTTCGACAATAGCGTTTATCCGCTCCGCCTGTATTCTGTCCTGCTCGGCCTTTTCAGCCGCTGCTTTTTCGGCCTCCGCTTTCTCGGCCGCCGCCTTTTCTGCTGCTGCCTTCTCCGCCGCTGCTTTTTCTTCAGCTTCAAGACGGGCAAGCTCTGCCATTATACGCTTCTTTTCAGCTTCAAGACGGGCCTTTTCAGCTGTAACTTCAGCCTTTACCGGCTTTGTTTCCGCCTCTTCAACAGCCTTCGGCTTTTCCTCTGCTTCAGGCTTTTCAGCCTTTACAATCTTATTGATTACTTCATTGATATAATCTCTGTATATGGATGTGAAAACGATTTTCTCTGTTCCATCCTTCATCACAAAAATACTGTCGTAGTTGTTTTTCGGACTCTTTTCTGCTTTTTCGATATCATTAAATCGGATAGGGTCATCCTTATAGCTGTAAAACGCTGCCGACGTCAGCAGGTAGCCCTCCTTGCACGAGCCGAAAAGGGTTGTATCCATAATAGCCACAATCATATCCTTTGAAACAAAGCTGGACTTTATAATACGCTTCATCGCATTGTCTATATGCTTCTCCTTGAATGCACTGACCGGCTCGAATTTATGCCCACTTCGATTTATAGATGAAATAACTTTCAATATTTTTTCACGCATACCATATCCCCCTTATAACTTATCTTATGTATTCAGTATACACCTGCACAGTATTTCTGTCAAACGAAAAAACCACCCTTTCGGGTGGCTGATCGTACAACTTAAAGCTGAATGGGTTACTTTTGGATTTCTGCACGATGACAACGTCAGCGGAGGACTTTACCTCTTCCTTTTTGACCTGACGGGACTGTCCGCCATCGCGGAGACGGACGATTTCGTTGGCAACTGCGGTAATATATTCTGCCGCCTTGCCGACCTTTACGGAAATCTTTTCGCCATCATCCATAGTGAAGACGATGTTTTTCTTTTCTGCCGATGCATTTTTGAGCTTTGCAAGCTGGATTTTATCGCGGATGCGGTTGAAATACATACCGTCCTTGGAAATAACACAGCCGTCCTCGCCCGATTTCAAAACTGTGAAGTCGGAAAGTGCCACGGCATCCTCGTCCGCGAGTCTGTTTGCAGATGTATAAAGCAGGGCGTTTCTCTGGGCCTGCTGACGCACGTTTTCCCAGAATGCAAACTTAGGGCCGCCCTTTGTTTCATCATTTATCGTTTCGATGGCAATTTTTATATAATCTCTCATAATTTCATCCTTGTTGGTGTGATAGATATAGTATATCTTAAATGGGTCGGCTTGTCAAATATGGAAACGGGAGGCATTGCAATAAAATGAAGTTTGCTATGCAAGTGAAGAAATGAAGCGCACTTCGTGCATTAAGTGTTGCCAATGGCAACGTTGTGGTGTGACAAGTCACATTTTATAGGCAGGCGAGTCGGAGGCGCCGTCCCCTACGGGATTTTTCCCATAAATGCAAAAAAAGAACGCATTTTCATGCGTTCTTTTGGTGACCCGTACGAGAATCGAACTCGTGTTACTGCCGTGAAAGGGCGGTGTCTTAACCTCTTGACCAACGGGCCATATATGGTAGCGGCGGTTGGATTCGAACCTACGACCTGCCGGGTATGAACCGGATACTCTAACCAGCTGAGCTACGCCGCCATATATATGTCATTTCGTGACTGCCTGATTATTATATCACAGGCTTTTAACTTTGTCAAGAACTTTTTTCAAGTTTTTTCAAAGTTTTTTTGTGGAACTCATAACCGAAGTTATGAGTTCCGTTGGTGACCCGTACGAGAATCGAACTCGTGTTACTGCCGTGAAAGGGCGGTGTCTTAACCTCTTGACCAACGGGCCATTTTTTATTTTTTGTCGCTCACTCGCGACTGCTAGATTATAATAACACAGCAGTCGCGATTTGTCAACACTTTTTTTGAAATTTTTTTATTTTTTTGAAAAATATTTTCAGCGACGTTTTTGATTAGTGATTACGCTTCTTGAGCCAGTAGAATACAGGCACGCCGACCGCTGTGATAGCGATGCCGATGATGCTGTTTACAGGTGAAGAAATAACTGTGCTGATGAGGATATAGCCTGAGCCGACCGCACCGACGAATGGCACGATTGGGTAAAGCGGCACCTTATAGTCGCCCTGAAGCTCAGGATGCTTCTTACGCATTACGAATACGCCGATAACGCCCATTGTGAAGAAAATCCAGATGACGAAGACGAGAATGTCTGTCAGCATATTGAATGAGCCGGAGAGAATGTAAGCCACAGCCAGCACGCTCTGCATGATGAGAGAGTTTGCAGGTGTGTTGTACTTAGGATGGATTGCGCCGAAAGTCTTTGCAAACGGAAGCATACGCTTTTCGCCCATGGAGAGAGGCACGCGTGCGGACGTCATAAGATAGCCGTTGAGTGAGCCGAAAACGGAAACCATAATGCCGAGTGTGATAAACATACCACCACCGTTACCGAAGATTACAGCCGCTGCTTCAACGCCAGGTGTTGCGGAGTTTGCAAGTGTTTCTGCAGGAAGTACCTTGAACATCGCAAGATTGAACACTGCGTAAACGATGATTACGAAAATAATACCGAATGTGATAACCTGAGGAAGCTTCTTATGGTCCTTAAGCTCACCTGCCATATTTGTAACGCTTATCCAGCCGTCGTATGCCCACAGTGTGCCGAGAATAGCCGCACCGAAGCCTGTTGCTGTGACAGCGCTTACCGCTTCAAAATGAAGTGGGCCGGAGTACGTCAGACCGAACACGATAATGCCCACGACCGGAATGAGCTTACCGAACGTTGCCGCTGTCTGGATAACACCGCCGTATTTTGTGGAAAGTACGTTCATAACGAGAAGGAATGCCAGCACGCCGATTGCAAGGAGTGTCTGAGCAGTCTTGCTCATTGGGAAGAATACGTTTGCATAAGTTGCAAACGCGATTGTCTGCGCCGCAATGGAAGCAGGATAGGAGATGATTGTCTGCACCCAACCGAGAAGGAAGCCCCAGATTTCTCCGTAGATATCTTCAAGGTATGTGTAAAGACCGCCTGCCTTAGGAATAGCAGATGCGAGCTCTGCGATGGAGAGAGCAGATGCAAGAGTGATGATGCCGCCCGCTACCCATGCCAGAAGAGCCATGAGCGGACTGCCTGCGCTTGAAAGTACGATACCAGGCTTGAGGAAGATACCACTGCCGATAATCATACCGACGACGATGGCAAGCGCTTCCAGCGTCGTAACACTTTTACTGAGTTTGTTATTCATAACATTCCCCTTTGTTATTTTTTTGCTTATTTAGTATAACACTAAAAAAACCGGTTTTCCACATTTTTTCAAATATTTATCGCCTTTAGCTATAGTTTTTATCTATAAATAACTTAAAAAAACGGAGCTTTTATAATAAAGCCCCGTTTCATATTATTCTTCTAAAATTGCAGAGATTGCAGCGAGTGCGGCAATCGGCGCTGTTTCACAGCGCAGGATACGCTTGCCGAGGGTTGTAAACACAAGTCCCTCCTGCTGACACAGGTCCACTTCCTTGAGGGAGAAA
>JAFYNW010000128.1 GCA_017547995.1 Clostridia bacterium
AGCGGCTTTATCGCAAAGCAGGCTATTGAAAACAATTACCGCATCAATCTTATGCAGCTTTCCAGCTATTCGGGCGCTTTGATTTACATCACGGATACGTCAGGCTTTATCGAAAGAACGACTGTACCAAGCGAGAGCTACGTCACGTCGGGTAGCTCCATTCCCCGCTATGCTGTAAGTATGCTTACGACAACGGGCGAATTTTACGAGCTGAGTGACCTCGGTGGTTTTCTCTCCGAGCCTCATTTTACTCAGGGGGCTGTGCTGACAACTCCTGCAAGCCATCCTGATGCCTTTATTTTCGTCTGCATCCCTGCTCAGGCTTCCATGAGATTTTCCCAGAATCTCACACGCGTATTCCTTCTCTATCTCATCGCAATCATTTTCATAACGCTCGTTGCAACCTATCTCGTTGTAAAGCAGACTGCACGTCCTATCGTTGCACTCAGTAAGGCTTCACAAAGCTTTGCACGCGGTGACTTTTCACGACGCGTTACTCTTCCTAAATACAAGGACGAGCTTTATACTCTCACCGACAGCTTCAACAGTATGGCTGATGAAATTATGAAGGCTGAGAATGAGCGTAAAGGGCTTATCGCCAACGTTTCCCACGATTTGCGTACACCGATGACGACGATTTCCGGCTTTGTCGACGCTATGCTCGACGGCACAATCAAGCCTGAAAATCAGGAGAAATATCTCCATATCATCTCGGATGAGGTCAAGCGACTTTCCCGTCTTGCCAACGATATGGTTGAGCTTTCACGATTCCAGTCGGGCACCTTTGAATTCAATCCGACTTCATTCGACGTCACTGAAATCGTACGCAGAATCGTCATTTCCTTCGAGCAGAAAATCGTCGAAAAGAATATCGAAATCGATATGGATATTCCTGACGTGCTCAATATTATTGCCGACCGCGACTCTATATTCCGCGTGATTTATAACCTGACAGACAATGCTGTAAAATTTACAAATCACGGCGGTCGTATGGCTTTCAAAATCAAGCAGTGCAGCGGCAACGTTAAAATGAGCATTGAAAACTCAGGCACTCCTATTCCGCCTGACGAGGCAAAGAATATCTTCGAGCGTTTCTACAAGCTTGATAAATCCCGCAGTGAAAACAAGCATGGTGCAGGTCTCGGACTTTATATTGCAAAGACCATCGTAAACAAGCACGGCGGTGATATTTATGCCGAAGCTATGACTGACGGCACGAAGTTTACATTCACGCTTCCTATAAAAGGATTGAAAGATGAAATATAACAACATAGTAAAGGGACGGTTTATCAGCCGTCCCAATCGTTTTATCGCCCTCTGCGAAATTGACGGCGAGATTTACAAATGTCATGTAAAAAATACAGGCCGCTGCCGTGAATTGCTGACAGAAGGCGCAACAGTTTTTCTCGATAAGTCGGATAATCCCGACAGAAAAACGCCTTTTGACCTTGTTAAGGTTATGAAGGGCAATCTGCTTGTCAATATGGACAGCAACGCGCCTAACAAGGTTTTTCACGAGCATATTCCAAAGCTTTTTGATAACGTGACACGCATCAAGCCTGAGTTTACCTACGGCAGCTCGAGAATCGACTTTCTCGTCGAAACCGATACTGATAAAAAGCTTATTGAAATCAAGGGTGTTACGTTGGAAAACAACGGTATCGTCCGTTTTCCTGATGCTCCTACCGAGCGTGGAATCAAGCATATAAACGAGCTTATCGAGGCCAAAAAGGACGGCTATGAGCGTTATATCGTCTTTATCGTACAGATGGAGGGTATGCGTGAGTTTCGTCCAAACTGGGACACTCATCCTGCCTTTGGTGAGGCGCTTATAAAAGCACGTTACAACGGTGTGCACATCCTTGCTCTAGGCTGTACAGTAAGCGAAACCGACCTTGATATCACTTATGAAATACCTGTTGTATTGGAAAGATAAAGTCTCCGCGGGAGGCTTTATTTTTTTGCTATTATTTTATTGAGCGCGTGACAGTGCTTCAGGCCGTTTTCGTGCTCATCATTGAATTTGTAACTTTGAAACATTACAGTCTCCCAGTCAGCATAATATTTTTTAATCTCTCCCTCTCTGAATACGCCCACCATCGCATCTTTCAGGTCATCAGGAATCGGCTCTTCATCAGTAAACACCGCAATGATGTTGTATCCGCCCTGCGCAGTATACCTTTTCAGTTTTTCAATGATGCCCTGCTGTTTTTCCTTTGCAATATACTGAAGTACACCATGGACAATTATAAGGTCATACTCATACATAAACTCGAAATCATCCATATCGCACACCCATATATTTATATTCAGTCGGTCCTTTTCTTTGATGAACTTAAGCTTGTTTACAGCATTTTCCGAAATATCAAAGGCATCGACACAAAATCCAAGTGAAGCCAGATATGCCGCGTGTCTTCCGTCACCGCATCCCGCATCGAGTATTCTGGCATCCTTTTTCAGTAACGGCACAATTTCTTCCACCTCTTTGCTCTGTTTGCCGAAAACCGAGCGCTTGATATTGAGATATTCTTCTTCCCAAAATGGTTTCATAATCTTCCTCCGATATTTTATTTTTTAATCAAAGATTATAGCACAGGGAATTACATAAGTCAAGCATTATTTTCTTGACACTTTCCACCATATTGAGTACAATAAAATTAACAGTAAAAACCCGAAAGGATGTAATTTTATGATAAAGCTTTATCCTGAATTTTATAACGACGTTTTCGGCCCTATCATGCAGCCTGGCTCGTCCTCTCATATGGCGGCGCCTTGCCGTGCAGGCTATCTCTGCAACTCACTTTTAGGTGGTGAAGAAGTGGCTGAAATCCTTGTTGAAATGGACAATGACGGCTCTTTCAAGGGTACGTTTGGCACAATGAACGAGGACCTCGGTATGCTCAACGGTGCTCTCGGCAGAAAGCCTGACTTCAATGACGGCTTCTTCAAGGTCAAGGATTATCTCCGAACAAACAATATTCCATTCAAGTTCGATTTCTGCACAATGAAGGAAAGTGAGCACATCAATTCCCTCAAGTTCATCATCACTGGCACAAGCGGCAGAAAGAGAACTCTCGTTGCCAACTCCATTGGCGGCGGTATGATTGAAACTGTATGGGTTGACGGCTATGCCTTCGTCGGCAAGGGCGATACTTACGTGCTCTGCGTATTCGACAAGGACGAAAAGATAAACAATACTCAGCTTCTCGAACGCATTCTTATGTGTCAGCCTGTGCTTGAAGCAGGTATCGGCAACGGCCAGAAGGGTGGCGTTATGCATTGGTTCAAGATTGACAGCGAGCCTAATGCAGACGCTGTTGATATGCTTCAGGGACTCGACTATGCGGTTATGAAGCCTGTCCTCCCTGTTCCTACAACTTCCACAAAGGGCGAGCAGCTTTTCGACGATATGGTGAAATGGCGCGCTATTGCAAAGGAACAGAATAAGAGTCTTGCTGAAGTGGCTATCGACTATGAAATGACAGCTTCCGGCTGGACACGCGACGAAGTTATCGCGTATATGCGTGACGTTGTTGCTCACAATATGTACAGACGTACTCACGCTCTTTACGAAGAGGACGTTCAGCCTATCACAACTCCATTCACAGAGCTTCACTATAAGAAATGGCACGCGGCTATGCCTTCTCTCAAACTTGATATGGGCGTTATCACAAAGTCCATTCAGTACGTAATGGCAGGTCAGCCTCCTGTCGAAGGCTTACTCAACGTTCCGGGTCCTATGGGCACAGGCGGCGGCTTTATCTATGGCGTAGTGTCTGCTGTTCAGGAAAGCCTCGGTCTTCCGCTTGAAGCTGTAATCGACGGCTTGTTTGTTGCGGCAGGTGTGGGCGCTATCTGCTATACACGCTCGGCTCCTACAGGCGAGGTTATCGGCTGCACAGGCGAATGCGGTTGCTGTGCTGCTATGGCTTCTGCGGCTGTGGCTTATATGCTTGGCGGTACTCCTGAGCAGGTTGAAGCAGCGGCTTCCATCACACTTCAGGCTTCCGTCGGCTGGCCTTGTGACCCTATCCCAGGCGGCAAGGATATGCCTTGTATGGCAAGAGTACTCTTTGTTGCAACGATGTCCATCGTTTACGCTCAGTGGGCTCTCGCTGACCAGGACCCTGTCCTTCCTTTCCACGAAGTTCTTGACGTTGCTGACAATATCGGCAGAAATCTTTCGGGCGATTTGCTCTGCACAGCAAGAGGCGGTCACTGTGCCGCTCCTACTGCACGCGCACTCTCCTGCAAGTTCCGCGAATGGCACAGCAAACAGTAATTTTATATATTATAAAAGCCACTCAAACGAGTGGCTTTTGTTTTTATTCAATATTTTCAGGAAGAACGCAGACGAGGTAGAGATAATCGGCTCTTGTTTTGTAGCCTGCGCCGTTATTTTCTTCATCATAATATGTGCAGATTCCCTTTTCAGGCGGAATAAAGCAGTCTGCCCCACATTCATCCTTGGCAATGATTCCTGCGATAAGACCGTCTTTGACGACCACAGTATAATCTTTTTCCATCAGCCTTCCTGCGTATCCGGACGTTCTTTTATACCAAACTGTATCGTAAAAGGTCGTCCTGCCCGAGATGCAGAAGCACTTCACCTGCTCCTCGATGCTCTTGCCGGAAAGCAATTCCTTAAAGCCTTCAGGATAGACGATTTTACCGTATTCTTCAATATAATCAACGATTTTCATAATAACCTCCTGTGGAGTATATATGAATATTATACACCCTGAGGCTTACAATTGCAATATGTAAAGCACCTTGCGGTGCTTTTGTGCTATTTATCCTTTCGTGGACTTTCATAAAGCATAGCCTGACAGCTGTCGTTGATGCCCGCTGTTGTCGGGTCGCAAAGCACACCGATTACGGCGGCTATCGTACTGCCCAGCATAAACGGATTTGAAAGGAGCGCCTTCACCTGCTCACATAAAGCATCCCAGCTTGTCAGTGTATATGGCTCGATGCCCGTGGCTGTCATAACGACACCAAGCATACCTGTCCAGAAATACGGATTTTTCGCCCTGACCTTAAGGTTTATCTTCATAACCCTCACCTCAGTATATACTATGCAGAGGATGTGGATTACGTGAACAAACACAAAAAAGGCATCGATTTTCATCGATGCCTTTTGGCGGAGAAAGAGGGATTTGAACCCTCGCGACACTTTCGCGCCCTACTCCCTTAGCAGGGGAGCCTCTTCACCACTTGAGTATTTCTCCAGGTGTATTTTATTTATTATATCAAGCAAGTTGGTTTTGGCGGAGAGAGTGGGATTCGAACCCACGGATGCCTCACGACATCGCCGGTTTTCAAGACCGGTGCCTTAAACCAACTCGACCATCTCTCCATGTCATAACGCTCTAATAGTATAACACTATCAGAGCGTTTTGTCAATAGATTTTATAAAATTATTTAGAAATCTTTTTTACCATAACCACGAGTTCATGCACGAGAAGCGGTACCATCGCTGTGAGCACGAGGCCGACCCATTCGCCCATGCCGAGTTTTGCTGTGCCGAATACATTTACGAGGAATGGCACTTCAGTTACGAGAATCTGAAGCACGAAGCCGACTGTGAAGGCAAGAATCATCATCTTGTTATTTGTATGATTCATCTTGAATACCGACTTATTCACGTCTCTCATGCCGATAGCGTGGAAAAGCTGTGAAAGGCCGAGAATTGTGAAGGCATAGGTCTGTGCTCTTGCAAGTGTACCTGCATCGCTGAGAATACCAGAAATATTCGCAATAGAAATCGCTTCGCCACTTGCCATAAGTGTTGTCACAGGAATAAAGAGGAAGCCGCAGAGTGTGATGAGAGCAACGATTACGCCGTAGCCGATTGTGATGAGATAGCCGCCGTGAGCGAAAATGCTTTCATCAGGGTCGCGAGGCTGCTCCTTCATCATACATGCCTTATCGTTTTCGTCGACACCGAGTGCAAGACCAGGAAGCGAGTCTGTGATAAGGTTTACCCACAGAATGTGAATAGCCTTGAGCGGTGCCGCAAGACCGACAAGGATGGAAAGGAACATTGTGATGATTTCACCGAAATTGGAGGAGAGGAGGAAATGGACAGACTTTTTGATATTTGCATAAATGCTTC
>JAFYNW010000129.1 GCA_017547995.1 Clostridia bacterium
AGGCTGAAAAATCGTTTTGCATAGTTTTTCATATCGGTTTCCTCTGTGAGAATTGTTTTTGTGGTTTGGTTTGCGGACCGTCGGGGACGCCGGTCTCTACGGTTTGCGGGACGTCATAAATGCCGTCCCCTACATTTTGATGACATATCGAGCAGTAACCTGCCCCAATCTATCAATATGTGAGGAACGAACACACAAGGGGGTCCAGGGGTGCTCCCCTCGGTCCCGTGATCAAACTGCGTGGACCAGTTTGGGCCTCTTTGGTTCTTTTGGGCAAGCATAAAGAACACGTCGTAGACGCTCCGAGCCTTGCGCTCGGCAGATATCTTTCCTTGCTATATAAGATTTGTTTCTGTATTCTCTCCCTCCGTCACGCATTCGTGTGCCACCTCCCTCCTCAGATGGATGCAAGGTGGGGGAGGTTGTGTAAACCGCGGGAGATCCTTCACATACGTTCAGGATGACAGGATAAGGGTTATTTTATTCCATCTCCAATGGGAAGAAGGATTTGCCGCCCTTGAGGACCTTGCAGATAGGGCAGTCGAGGACGTTTGCGATGAGCTCGTCCTTCTTTTCCTGTGGAATATCGCCTTCGATGATGATTTTTGTGTAGATTTTGATATCTTCAGGGTCTTTTCTGTTCATATCAGCGTGGACAGTAACCTTATCCCACACAAGACCTTCTGCGCGCATACGCTTGCGGAGTGTGATATTCACGCAGGCTGTGTAAGCGGCGAGAATCATATCGGCAGGGTTGACGTAGTCGCCTGTGCCGTTGTCAGACTTGATTGTGTCGGAATAAATGACGTGCTCACCGTCTGTGATTTCTGTTACGTAATTGGTTTCCTTGCTTGTTGCTGTTACCATGGTTTATCCTCCTGAAGTTTTAATTGTATTTAAGTTTATATGTCATTCTGAGGCAAAAAACGGGGTCTCCGCAAAGCCTGCTTTGTGGGGTGATAATGAAGAATCTCCTTCGGTTTACACAATCTTGTAGGGGACATTCACGAATGTCCCGCGGACGTGCACTGCACGCCCCTACAAAATAACTTACGATGAAAGTGCGTAGGGGCGACCATAGGTCGTCCGTATAAATTATTTATTTTATCTCATATTCAATGGCAACCTGCGTGCCGTAGTAGGCTATGATATTATTTTCATTTATTTTCACATAAACGCTTTTGCCTTCATTTATATGAATCCACAAGTCCCAAAAACCTGTTGTAAAGATCGTTTCGCCCTTTTCGATAACGTTAAATCCTTCAAGCTTATTTCTGACCGTATCTTCCACAGCCTGTGGAGATTTATTGCTTGCTATCCAGTTTTTATTGTCTTTGCTCGTAAGAGGGAAGTCAATGTTTTCCCATTCGATATCCTTCGCCTTGATACCCATGTGAGTTTCAATGCCGTCAAGCAGGGCAGAATGCATATCGGTTTCGCGGGGCATTTCATAAATATAAATGCCGATACAAATGAGAATTACACCTACAATAATTACTTTTCCCCATTTTTTGAATAAAGTTTTGTTCATCATATTCCCTCCGTTTCGTTGTATTCTTTTATAAATTTCCAAAGGCTCATACCATCACCGCCTTAATTCGCTAATGCGTATATTTTTATCTCCTCACCATAATTCACATGGACAGCCTTGCCATCCATAGTG
>JAFYNW010000130.1 GCA_017547995.1 Clostridia bacterium
AATATTTTCGTACCGCTCACAAAGGAAGACGTAAAAAATATCTACCGCATGAGCTTGTAACGCAATAAAAGCCACCCATAAGGGTGGCTTTATTTTACCCCAATGCCACGTCGAGCATCATCATAAGTGTGAAGCCGACGGCAAAGAATATTGTGCCGATATTTGAATGCTCACCTTCAGACATTTCAGGGATAAGCTCTTCCACTACAACGTAGAGCATTGCACCTGCTGCAAAAGCGAGGAGGTATGGCAAAAATGGCACGATGAAATCTGCCAGAAGTATTGTCACGATTGCGCCGATTGGCTCAACGATGCCCGACAGCACACCGTATGTAAAGGCTTTACCCTTGCTCATTCCGTTGCTTCGGAGAGGCATCGAAATGATAGCACCTTCAGGCAGATTCTGCAATGCGATGCCCAGCGAAAGTGCAAGCGCTGCCGCCGCAGAGATGCTTTCGTTGCCCGTCATCCACCCTGCCACAACAACGCCCACCGCCATACCTTCAGGCAGATTATGGAGAGCAACCGCCATGACCATCATTGCCGATTTGCCCAGGTTGCTGCATTTTACACCTTCAGGACATTCGCTGCCGATGTGAAGATGCGGAATCAGCTTATCGAGAGCAAACAGGAAGATAAATCCTCCCCATACACCGATAAATGCAGGCAGGAAGGCAAGCTTGCCCATGTGCTCCGACTGGTCCATTGCCGGAATGATAAGGCTCCAGATTGATGCCGCCACCATAACGCCTGCGGCAAAGCCTGTCAGGATGCGCTGTAGTGTGTGGTTCATTTTCGCTTTCATAAAGAATACCATTGCCGAGCCGATGGTTGTGCCGACAAACGGCATAAATATAGCAAGCATTGAATTAAGATTCATAGCGATTCACCTTTCTGATTTAATGATTGTATTATATACCATTTTAGTATATATTTCAAGAGGCTTTTGTAAATATTTTGAAAACCACAGGATGACTGTTTTTGCAGTACGCCGTGGGCATCTTCACGTGCTTGCATTTTGCATAGCGGTATGGTATAATAAAACCATCTTATCCACGAAAGGATATACTATGATTTTCAGACAATTACGCGAGTTTCCCCAGTATACTGAGGAGCTTCTCTATAAAATGTCGGTCAATTCCGACTGGACAATAATCTGTGACTGGCTCAAAGAGCAGACCGTGCTGACCTTCAGGGATACGCTCCCTGACATCACTCTTGCCTTTGAAAACAACGAGCTTATCGGCTTTTACGTCATCACCGAATATGAGATGATTAAGGAAAAGCTGGATATAACCCCTTTCCTCACCCAGATTCTCATTTTCGACGGCTATCGCAAGAAGGGCTACTCTGTGCCGATGATTAACAACTCCATCGAGCGCACAAGGGTGCTTGGCTATGACGTGATGTATCTCACAACAGACCATGATGGGCTTTACGAGGCATACGGCTTTGAGCAGATTGGCGCAGCCACCTATATCTGGCATGAGCCGACAAAATTATACCGCAAATATCTTTGATTCCCGAAAGAACCGTCACGTTGGCGGTTCTTTTTTGTTTGCATATCGGTATTTTATATGGTATAATATCCTCAATAAAACCCAGAAAGACGCAATTTTATCTATGAAAAAACTTATCATTTTGACACTTGCATTTTTGATACTTACAGGCTGCACCACCGTGCCGACTGTGGAGGAATACCGCACGGGCAATATTCAGAGCGCCTATTCCCTGCCTTTTGAGCTTTGCTCATCGGAAGATGGCAGATACAGCCTCCGCAAGGTTGAATACGGCCCAGGTCTTGAGGTGCATATCGATGGCGAAAAGCACATCTTCGACTATTGGAAGACTCCTGCGTACGCTGAAATCTACGACGATGCCGAAGGCAATATCTACGTATGCATGGGCAACGGCAGGGGCGAATATTCCGAATTCCACGTGCTTTCCTTTGAGGATGGTGAATACGTGGACAATGCCCTTGATTTTTCCGAGTCTGCCTTCAGGGACAAGATTTTCCCTCATCTCAAGGTGAACTACGACAGCAAAGCCGGTAAGCTTGGCATCTCCACAGACGTGCCTGCTTACAAGGACAAAAACTATGCCGAATTCACTCTGCCTTACGGCGAAGTGCCTGAGGAATGCTATTACAAAGTGCCTGACGACGGCGTTGTGGCTGTAAAGGGCGAGGACAATACCTTCACAGTCACCTTCCCTCTTATGTATAAGGTCAAGGGCACAGACGGCGGTCTTATCGCAAAGTCCACAGGTCTTTACGCCGAAACAAAGGTGCGTTACAGCAACCAGCATTTTGTAATCGGCTATCGTGGCGATAACGGCGCGGTTTCCGACGGCTATATCCACGTTTACAAGGCTGAATCACACTAAAATACCATATCGATAAATAAAGGAGATTTACACTATGAAAATCATGATTGCATCCGACATTCACGGCTCCAGCCTTTACTGCGAAAAGCTTCTCGAAAGATATAAGGAAGAAAACTGCCAGAAGCTTCTTCTTCTCGGCGATATTCTCTACCACGGCCCAAGAAACGACCTTCCTGAGATTTACAATCCAAAGAAGGTTATCGAAATGCTCAACAATATCAAGGAAGAAATTATGTGCGTACGCGGCAACTGCGACACAGAAGTTGACCAGATGGTGCTTCAGTTCCCTATCATGGCAGACTACGCTGTGCTTTACCACAACGAGCATATGATTTTCGCAACTCACGGCCACAAGTACACAGAGCAGAACCCACCTATGCTTTACCGCGGTGACGTGCTTCTCACAGGCCATACACACGTTCCTGCCTGCAACGAATACGATGATTTCATCTACATCAACCCAGGCAGCACAACTATTCCAAAGGCCGGCTCCGACCACAGCTATATGATTTTCGAGGACGGCAAGTTCACATGGAAGACTATCGAAGGCGTGACTTACAAGGAGTTTGAGCTTAAGTAATGAAAATGATATCTTGGAACGTCAACGGGCTTCGCGCCTGTCTTGACAAGGGATTTATGGACTTTTTTAATGCCGAGGATGCTGATATTTTCTGCCTGCAGGAGACGAAAATGCAGGAGGGTCAGGCTGTTATCGAAATGCCTGACCATCATCAGTATTGGAACAGCGCGATAAAGAAGGGCTATTCTGGCACTGCCGTTTTCACAAAGAAGGAGCCGATTTCCGTTGTGAAGGGTATTGACGGCAAGCACGATGACGAAGGCAGAGTTATCACATGCGAATATGATAACTTCTATCTGCTCTGCATTTACACACCGAATGCTCAGGAGGAGCTCAAGCGTCTCGATTACAGATGCGAGTTTGAGGATGACCTTCGCGCTTACGTTTCCCGTCTCAAGGAGACAAAGCCTGTTGTCATGTGTGGCGACCTTAACGTTGCCCACAAGGAAATTGACCTTAAAAATCCTAAGACAAACCGCAAGAATCCAGGCTTTTCCGACGAGGAGCGCGGCAAATTCAGTGAGCTTTTAGGTGCCGGCTTTACAGATTCCTTCCGTCATCTTTATCCTGACCTTGAGGGTGCTTATTCCTGGTGGTCCTACCGCTTCAAGGCAAGAGAGAAGAATACGGGGTGGCGCATCGACTATTTCGTTGTGTCGGACGATATTAAGGACAAGATTAAGAAGGCGGAAATCCGCTCGGATATCTTTGGCTCCGACCATTGCCCTGTAATGCTTGAATTGGATATTTAAGATTAAGAAAACCCTCCACAGCTTGTGGAGGGTTTGTTTTTTATATTTCACTTCGGCGGGAGCAAGCCACCCGCCTTACAACGTCAGTATATTATTTTACATATTAAGCAAAGCAACGGAGACGAGGATTGCCGCCATTGCATACCACTGACGCTTTGTGAGTCTTTCCTTGAACATAAGTACACCTGCAAGGGAGACCAGGACGATGCCGCCTACACCGCGCATTGGATATACGATAACGGCAGGCATTGTCGTCAGCGCCTTGAGCATAAATCTCGATGCGAAGAAGTTTGGCACGCCAATCATTGCACCGTAGACAAACTCTTTGACACCGAATTTTTCCTTATTTTTAAGCACGAGCATCATGCAGAATACGAATGCCGAGCCGAATGTTACAAGAAGGAAATGGTCGGAGAGGAGAGGATTTGCCAGCTCGTCAAAAATCTTTGCCGTAACGCTTGCAAAGCCTTCGACGATGAAGAGGATGACAAGCAAGCCCTTTGCGCTGACCATACCCTTGTCGCCGCCCGAATTGATGGCTACGATGGACACCATTGCGATGAGCGCACCGATG
>JAFYNW010000131.1 GCA_017547995.1 Clostridia bacterium
GCAGTTTCTGTTACAGATGCGCCGAATGTCTGACCTTCTGCTGTTTTTGCTTCAGCGAGTACAGCATTTGTGCCCTGTTCGAGATAATTTACTGTGTAAACGAGGTCATTTCTCTTGTTGTAATAGAAATTGATTTCGTTTGTGCCGTCAACGATAGTGATAGACTTTATTGTATCGCCAACCTTATTGTAGCCTTCTACGTCGATAGCTTCTTCTGTGATTTCAGCACCGAATACCTGGTTGTTTTCGACCTTGGAAGCAGCAACCTTGTTTGTTGTGCCTTCTTCATAGTAGTTTACTGTGTAGCTGAGAGAAGCCTTCTTTGCATACCAGAAAATAATTTCATTGTTTGCCACGTCGATTGTGATGGACTGGCTTTCATCGCTTACGAGGTCATAGCCTGTGATAGCGATAGCTTCTTCAGTTACAACAGCGCCGTAAGTCTGACCGCTTACTGTCACTTCATCAGCAAGGGCATTATTTGTACCCTGTTCAAGATACTTTACAACGTAAGAAAGGTCGTTTCTCTTGTTGTAGAAGAAATTGATAACGTTGCCTTCAACCTTGATTGTAATTGTTTCACTTGTTGGAGCAACCTTATTATAGCCTGTGATATCGATAGCTTCTTCTGTTACAGATGCAAGATATTTGTTGTTTTCAACCACCTTCTGAGCATGAAGAACGTTATTTGTGCCCTGCTCGAGATAGTTTACAACGTAGGAAAGGTCGCTTCTCTTTTCATACCAGAAGTTGATAACGTTCTTTGCTTCGTCAACGTTGATTGTGATAGTCGCTGTTGTTGGGTCAACCTTGACGTAGCCTGTGATATCGATAGCTTCTTCTGTTACAGATGCAAGATATTTGTTGTTTTCAACCACCTTCTGAGCATGAAGAACGTTATTTGTGCCCTGTTCAAGGTAATTTACCACGTAAGAGAGGTCGCTTCGCTTTTCATACCAGAAGTTGATAACGTTCTTTGCTTCGTCAACGTTGATTGTGATAGTCGCTGTTGTTGGGTCAACCTTGACGTAGCCTTCGATATCAATAGCCTCTTCTGTTACAGATGCGCGATATTTGTTGTTTTCGACCACCTTCTGAGCATGAAGAACGTTATTTGTACCCTTTTCAAGATAGTTTACAACGTACTTGAGGTCTGTTCTCTTTGCATACCAGAATGTGATTTCGTTGCCTTCAACTGCGATTGTGATTGTTTCGCTTGTTGGAGCGAGCTTATCATAACCTGCGATATCGATAGCCTGTTCAGTTACGCTTTCGCCGAATGTCTGATGGTCTACATACTTTGCGCCAGCGAGAGCATTGCCTGTATCCTTTTCGAGGTAGTATACCACGTAAGTAAGGTCTGTTCTAGGCTTGTAGTAGAAGTTGATTACGTTGCCTTCTTCAGCAATTGTGATTGTCTTTTCTGTTTCGCCAACCTTGACGTAGCCTGTGATATCGATAGCGCTTTCTGTTATAGACGCACCGAATTCCTGACCGTTTTCAGTCTTGGATGGAGCGAGGCTTGTTGTTGTGTTTTCAAGATAGTAATTTACAACGTAAGTGAGGTCATTCTTCTTTGCATAGAGGAATGTGATGACCATGTTGTCCTTATTGATTGTTACTGTGTAAGAGTTTGCGCTCACAACGTTGTAACCTGTGATGACAACTGCGTATTCTGTTACTTCTGCGCCGAATTTCTGGCCTGTAACCTTCTTGTCTGCACGGAGAGATTCTCTTGTTGCAGCATCAAGATATTCTACTGTGTACTTGAGGTCTGTTCTCTTGTTGTAGTAGAAATTGATTACGTTTTCGCCGTCGATAATTGTGATTTCTGCGCTTGTTGGAGCTACTGCTGTGTAGCCGAATACTTCAACCGCACTTTCGCTCACCTTTTCACCGAAAGTCTTGTTGTTTACTGTCTTGGATTCGTGAACCTTATTTGTTGTGCCCTGTTCATAGTAGTTTACTGTGTAGGAAAGGTCACTCTTCTTTGTGTAGAGGAATGTGATAACGTTATTTTCAACGTCGATAACGATAGACTGCTGATTTGCGCCATCGAGGTTATAGCCTGTGATTGCGATAGCATCTTCTGTTACTGTTTCGCCGTAAGTCTTATTTCCCACTGTCTTTTCGTCAGCAAGGGCAGTAAGTGTACCCTTTTCGAGATACTTTACAACGTAGGAAAGTTCGCTCTTCTTTGTATAGTAGAAGTTGATAACGTTGTTTTCAACGTCGATTGTGATAGACTGCTGATTTTCACCAACGAGGTTATAGCCTGTGATGTTGATAGCAGTTTCTGTTACGTTTGCGCCGAATTCCTGACCGTTTACTGTATTTGCATCAGCAAGAACCTTATTTGTGCCCTGTTCGAGATAATTTACAACGTAAGAGAGGTCATCCATCTTTGAATAGATGATATTTACAACGTTATTTGCAGTATTTACTGTGACCTTACCATCAGCATTTTCCACAGCTGCTTCGGACTTGTAACCTGCTGGAACGTTACCCGCTACGTCATAAGGAATATTCACGCCAAGCTCACCGGAGCCTGTTTCTGTCTTGAATGGATTGTTTGCCTTGGAATCCATATAGTAATTTACAGTATAGCCGTAGGTCTTTACAACGTAATTGAATTCCGCTACGTTATTCTTGCTTACACCATCGAGGTCATTGAAAACAACTGTCGATGCGCTTACAAGCTTATACTGGTCTGTGTCAGCAAAAGCGTTGACTGTTACGTCTCTGCCTTTCTTCCACTGGTTTACACCGCGATCGTTATTGATGCCTTCCTTCGCAAAGATAACTGCCTGAGCCTTATCAACTTCCTTGCCGTATGCATCGATATACTTGCCTGCTTCGTTTACACGATAGCCGATTCTGTAAACCTGGCTGTAAGTACCCGCTACTGTTGGGACGTTAAACTCGCCTGTGCGTGTTGTGCCGTTTTCACCCAGCTTATATTCGAGAGTTGTTGTGCCGTTTGTCTCGTATGGCTGATTTTCAATAAAGCCAGGAGCTTCAACATCAAGCTCAACGATGTAGGAAAGTGTGGATTCAGCTTCACCTACGTTTGGAAGCCATGTGAAAGTATTTTCCTTGAAGGAAATCTGACCATTGGAAACCTTATAGCTACCCTTATCTGCATTTACAAGATTACCTGTTACAGATGGAGTACCGATATCGATATAGGCGCCCATTGGGTCCGCTACACCACCGGAGATAGACTCGTTGATAGAGTCACCGATAGATTTGAATACTTTTTCAAGGTCACTGTCTGTTGTGTAAGTGTAAGTCTTGTCCTTAGTATTTGTTGTAGCGATAGAACTAAGTGTTGTCTGTGCTGCCTTATCTGCCTTATAAGCTACTGTATAAACTTCTGTTCCCGCTGCCTTGATAAGACCTGCTTCATAAATAGCCGCAGTACTACTGCTGAGATCAAGCTTACTCTTTGTATACGCAAGTTTTTGGGTTGTATCACTTGCGAGAACACCCAGAGCATAGCCTTCGTAATCAGTATTGCCGCCATTGCCGTCCATCATACTATAGTCATAACCGACAATAGTTGTTTCGGACTTACTTGAATCAACCTTACTCCACTTTCCGTTACCTGTAGGAGATTTTGCTTTGAATGTTACATAGTTTTCTCTCGCGCCATAATCCTTGGTATCATTAGAGATATTACCATTCCATTTTGCATTGATAATAGGAATAGCATTAAACGTTGGTTCACCGTCGGAGATGAGTACTATAAACTTCTTGGAGGCTGTGCTTGTAGCAAGCTTTTGTCTTGCTGTATACAAAGCCATCTGTGTGTTTGTACCACCATCAGCTTTAGTAGGGATTTTGCCTTTAGCTGTTGTACGCTGTGCAGAAGTATAGAAATCCGTCGCTGTACCGGACGTTGTACTATAATTAACAAGCGAAACTCGGTTTCCCTTGCCGTCTGCAAGTACTGTGTCGAGGAATGTTTCTGCCGCCTTCTTGAGGGCAGTCATACCATTTGTGCCCATACTGCCACTCTTGTCCATTACGAGCACGATGTCAGCACCCTGTACTGTAGACTGAATACCCTTGCCGCGTACTGTGAGAGTGATCATGTACTGATTAGGAGTGTTTGTTGCCTCAGCGTGCTTTGTGAGGATAACCTGACCGTCACTCAGCGCCGCATTCTTGTTACTTGTTTCCTGTTCCTTGTTGCCGTCTGCATCATAGATAACAGAATTTGGAGTCATGTTTACTGTGCTGCCTGCCGCAAAAGATGGCATAGGAAACATACCGCATACCATAAGGACTGCGAGCATCAAACTGGTTAATCTTTTCAATTTGATTTTCATTTTACTCTTCCTTTCTTTTATTTACCTAAAAATTTTTTGAATTTATTATAGAACATTCATCTCCTTTTTCAACAGTTATATGAAGTTATTAGCAGATTTTCAGAACTTTTCCTGTCACATTATCCGCTTTAACCCATAATCTTATATATTTTATATGACCCTTTTAACGGCCTCATAATTGAAGGAATGCATAAGGGCTGTATCCCTTGTAATTTTGCCCTGACGCACAAGCTCCATAAGACTGTTGTCCATTGTTTTCATGCCCTGGGCCATGCCGGAATGCATGATGGATTCGAGCTGATGCATCTTGGATTCTCTGATGAGATTTCTTACTGCGTTTGTGGCAGTCATAATTTCAAAGGCAGGGACTCTGCCGCCGTCCTTTCCGGGCACAAGCTGCTGTGAAACGACAGCCTGCAATACCATCGAAAGCTGTACGCGCACCTGATTCTGCTGTGCAGGCGGGAATGCATCGATGATTCTGTCGATAGCGTTTGCCGCACCGAGAGTATGGAGTGTGGACAGGACGAGATGGCCTGTTTCTGCCGCTGTGATAGCGATATTGATTGTTTCAGGGTCGCGCATTTCGCCGATGAAGATAACGTCAGGCGACTGACGGAGGGCAGACTTGAGGCCTGTCACGTAGTCCTGAGTATCGATGGAGATTTCGCGCTGGCTGACGATGCATCTGTTGTGGCGGTGGAGGAATTCGATTGGGTCCTCGAGAGTCATGATATGACCTTCGCGCGTCTTGTTGATGCGGTCGATGAGGCAGGCGAGCGTTGTGCTTTTGCCCGAGCCTGCAGGACCTGTGACGAGCACCAATCCGCCCGATTTTTTGCCAAGCTCCATAACGCTTTCAGGAATGCCAAGTTTGTTATGGTCAGGAAGGTCGAAATGCACTACGCGCATAATAACGGCAAGCGAGCCGCGCTGCTTATAGAGATTCACGCGGAATCTGCCCTCGCCCGGAAGAGAGAAGGAGAAATCGTCGTCGCCTTCTTCGATATGACGCTCCATATCACTGCGCTTTGCAAGTGCATAGATGCCCTTTACGTATTCGTAAGTGTCGTCAGGCATGAGATTTTCGTCGCTCTGTCTGACAAGACAACCGTCTATTTTGAAGCCAACCGGACAGCCTGCCACAAGGAAGATGTCCGATGCGTTTTTTGCTACTGCATTTTTGAGTACCTGTTCAAGGTTCATACTAATTACCGTCCCAAAGTTCAAGATTTCCGCCTTCGTAATCCCCATCTATAACGGGTACCGAGCGGTATTCTGTAATTTCAAGTCTGCCGTTTTTCATTTCGGCGGCAACAATAAGATTACTGTGGTCGCCTTCTATCGTAAAGCTGACGCTTTCGCCATTCTTTTCGGCCTCAGCCAGCTTATACTGTGCCTCTTTATCGAGGGAATAATATTCATCCATCGCGTTTTCCGCGCGGAGTGTGAATGCAAGGTCGGCATTGGCGCTGGAAAGAGCCAGACCCGCAAAGGATGCAAGCATTATCACAGTGAAAACTGTGAAGAGGAGTGCGGCACCGACAGGGATGCTGTTTTTCATTATGATGCCCTCCTTGCCGCGAATTCTATTGTGCAAAGCGAGCCATCGTTATCCTTTATGAAAGGATATTTTTCGATTCTATGGCACTCGGCCTTGCCACCAAACAGTCCGTCAGAGCTTTCGCCTGAAACCCTCAGGACAAAAACCGCCGACACCTCGTCGCATTCCTGCCATTTTTCATCGTAAAATGCAGAAAGCTCTGTCATTTCGTCGTCCGCCTTTACCATTTCGATGGCATTTTGTACCTTGTACATGGCGTTTACCTTGTCCTGTGACATTGTCTGTGTAAATCTTGCCGACAGAAACACGCCAAGCGCAACGACGCCTGCAAACGCAAGGACTGTTATTGATATTATCATTTCCAGAAGGGGCGCTGCTGCCCTTTCTCTTGTTTTCATAGCTTCACCTATTTGTTTTTTGTGAAAATCAAAGGATATTCCGCCCCGTCTATGCCTATATTGATATAGTATGCCTTGTCGTCGGCACTTGTCTCAAAGCTTTCAGCCTGAGTGATGGCATCGCCATATTCGGCATCGAATTCCATATCTGCCTCGCAATACTGCTCGCAGATATTATCGTCATAGAAATATATGCGGCTGACAAAGCCTTTTTCATAGGCTTCTATGCGTCCGTCTGTGATAGCAATGCTGTCTGCCTGACGGATTTTCGTTGAAATATAGGAAAGATTTGTGCGGATACTGTGGTTTTGCTCCATGCTGACAGTAATATTTTCATACACCGACGATGCCGTAACCATAAGCGCCATCGTGCACAGTGCAAAGAGCAGATAGAGTACAAGGACGAAAAGCCCTTGCGGACGTGTTTTACGTTTCATTGGATAACACCGTTATATCGGGCAGAATATTGGATGCAAAGACGTCGTAAATGACGGTATACTTGCTTTCATCCACGATAAGCCCGTAATTTTCCTTGAGATATTCGATATCAGCAGGATAGAAGCCTTCGATGGCGTAGCAGGAAACCGCACTTTTATGCACAGCCTGTGCAAGAGTTTCCAGCCTTTCGCTCTCCAGACCATCGTCTGCCGAGGATATCATAATTATAACTGCCGCCATAATAATCACGGCAAAAATAAGGGTTTTCTTGTTCATTTTCTAACCTATCGACGCCATAACGCCTGTCAGCGGAAGGAGGACGGAAATGAGAATCATACCGACAACGAGGGCGATAATGCCCACGAGCACAGGCTCGACAGTTGCGATAAGATTGCCCACGCTTTCCTCAAGCTCATCGGCGTAGATGCCCGAAAGCTTTTTCATCGAACCTTCGAGATTGCCCGTCTTCATGCCGATTCCCGCGATGCGTGAAAACATGGCAGGGAATATATTGGCCTTGTCAAGCACTTCGCCAAAGCTGATGCCGGAATAGATAAGACCTCTTGCCTCGTCGATTTTCTCCCTGACGATGCTGTTTTCTGTGATTTTCGCCGCCATTTCCATCGATTCATCAAGGCCTGCGCCCGAAGAGAGGGCAAGCGACATTGACGATGCAAAGCGTACTGCCGCGCTCTTGCTTACGATATCCTTAACGAACGGAAGCTTTACCGATAATTTCTCAAGCTTTGCTCTGCCGCTTTCCTTTCGTGAATAAGCAATCACAAGTCCTGCCGAAGCGAGGATGAGAAGGATAAATGCAAGTGAGAGGATGCCCGCTGTCTTGCCGAAGCGCATCATAGCGCCTGCACTGTCGGAAACCGCGCCGCCAAGCTGACGGAATACGTTTTCAAACATAGGAAGCACCTTGAAAACCAGCACCGACACCACAACCGACATAATGCAGAAGAGGGAGGCAGGGTACGTGACCGCCTGTCTGAGCTGACTTTTAATGCGTTTTTCCTTGTCGTAATATTCAGAAAGGGACGTAAGCACGTCTTCAAGTCTGCCCGACATTTCGCCAAGCTCGACCATGCTGCACACGTATTCAGGAAAAGCCTCTGTATCGCGGATGCTCTGTGCAAGAGTATTCTGCATAAGCACGCTGTCGCCGATTTTTATAAAGACTTCCTTAACCTTTTTATTTTTCACCTCGTCCATGCCGGTTGCAAGACCGTCATAGAGCGGCACACCCGCCTTGAGCAGATATGCTGTCTGCAGACAGAAAAGCGAAATATCTTCCTCTGCAAGTATGTTTTTGTTACGTTTCATCTGTTCCTCGTCTGTCTGTAGTTGATTTGAAAAAAGAAAAGTGATACCCCTTGCGGAATATCACTTATAATCGTATCAGCTGATATTCAATATGGGTGCGGAAAATTAGTATATGTACTTTGTACTGTAGTTTTTACCGTTGCCGATAAACTGCGCCATAGAAGCACTTGTCTTTGCCGATGAAGTGAAGGTAGGGTCCATTGTGGTCCATTTTGAACCATCAAAATAGAGGGAGCCCGTCTTTATCCATCCTATGTCCTTGATGTAAACTTCGTTCCACGCATGGTATCCGTTGTTAGGAGCCACGTAGCCTGTCACAAGCTTTGCAGGGATACCCTGCGATCTGAGCATAGCCGCCATAACAGCCGCATAGTCGAAGCAGATACCCTTCTGTGCCGCAACCACCAGATCAACGTCAGGAAGGTAGCCGCTCTGCACAGTCTGTGCCTTCTGCTTGTCATAGCTCATGGCATTCACCACGTAATTGTAGATGATATCCACCTTTTCAAGGTCATTCTTGGCATATTCAGTTATTTCCGCTGCCGTCTTCACAACGTTTGAGTTCGCATTGTAGTTTACGTACTGGCTGCTTGTGAGGAACGGCGAATGTGGGTTTTCAAGCTTTACGTTCACGTTGTAAGTATTGAGAACGCTGTACTTTGTACCCGTAGTGTTGCGGAGCACTCTGATTTTATACTGTCCATCCCCCAGCTGAAGAGGATAAACTTCAGATTCTCCGTTGTTTTTAAGGTCGTATGTGTATTTCTGGCCATCCTTTTCGACCATAACCTTGATGCGCTTATCTCCGCCTGCTGTATAGCTTGCTGTGAAATATCCGTCCTTTGCTGTTTCGGCATTGATGACACTGCCGTTGGACTTTTTAAGAAGCGCTGCGGATATATTCATGCTGAGCATTGATGCGACGAGAGTGCACATCAGGACAAATGACAAAACTCTTTTCATAAAAACTCCTTATCTCATGGAGACAGGGTAACTATCTCCGGATTGTTTCTTTCAGGACAGCTCTTACGATTATGCGTTTTTCACTTGTACCTTTAGGATGACACGACGTGAGGATGAGCATAGGCTCTTCTTCCTCTTTCAGAAGACTCCAGTCGTTTTTCTCAACGATATTGGTGTCTTTGTATTGGTAGACGTAGATTTTATCACCAAAATAAATCTTCATCTCATCCCCTGCCCTCACCTTATCTATATTATAGAACCAGGCGCCGTATACGTCACGGTGGGCAGCAATTATAACGTTTCCTTTTTCTTCGTCAGGAAGTGCAGAAGTCTCATAAAGCCCAGGTGCCTTCTTCAGCTCGGCAAGGCTTGTGCCGCCGATGATCCGGGATTTCACACCCATTCGCTTTACGATAAGCCCCATATCATAGCTTTCATATAAGCTTCGCTCTGTGTAGTCCACGTATTTTATCGTGTCAAACACAGGAGTCGGCTGTTTTTCCTTTGCCTTTGTCGGCTCAGTTGCTTCTGTTACTGAAGTTTCCACGCTCTCCGACGTTTCTTCCTTTTCTGTCGTTTCCGTTTTATTTACGGTCACGTCTGCTCTTGTGAGGCCCGGGTCTGCGTCTGTTATGACGAAGGATTGTCCCGCCTTGAGAGCGAGGGGAAGCTGGTCATAGGAGATGAAATCATCGGCATCACTGACTGCGATATTTTCATACCACAGACTGTAAAGCTGCTGATACACCCTGCCTGAGCAGTTTACCCACAGAAAACAGAAGATGAGGAGAAAGCCTGAAAAAATCAGCAGATTTCCTACGATTTTCTTTGTTTTTTTACTCATTTTCATTTTCTATTTTTGCGCATAGTAATAGCTGTGACTATATTATAGCACAATAGTCACAGCTAGTCAAGTAATTCAGTCACATTTTAATAATTTATGACTTTTATCTATTAAATTGTGTTACTTTTGTGACTACCATGTAGCCAGTTCTTTTTCTCCTGCCGCTTCGTTCATAAGCTTGATAAGCTCGAGCTCACTTCTGAAGCGCTGTGTGACGCCCTTTTCAACCCACTGTACAGTGCCCTGCCAGGTGGAGTTCTGTCTGAACTGAACCTGCACGATGAAGGTTGCCTTTTCGCCTGTATGCTCAGCGGAGTTTTCGATGTTCTTATTTTCCATAAACTCTTTCCTCTTCTTATCAATATTGCCCTTTACCTTGAGAAAGCTTCTGCTTTCGTGGGATGCCTGCGGGAATTTGTACTGATCGAATACGTATTCAAGCACTCTGAGAAGGTCGTTTACGCCGTTTATGCCGTAGCCGATTCTGTCTGTGCCGATATATACTCTGCCCTTATAGTCGAAATCCGCCATACTGTCAAGGCAGAAAATCGCCTTTACAGCGGCACTTGTATACTGCACCTTTTTAACCATAGCGCCACCCTACACAGCAGGCTCAATCGGAGTGAGCTTGCAGTTGAGCGCAACAGCTGTGCCCTTATATACCTCCGCAAATGCCTTGCGGATACGTTTTACGATGATATCACTGTTTTCAAAGGTTACCGTTGGCAGCATAGCGATATACTGTGACGAGCTGTATCGTGATACAACGTCACCGCGACGAAGGCTGCCGATGAGTACGTCCTTGAGAATCTCCATCATCTGCTCGTTCTTTTCGCCTGAAATATTGTGACCGGAGGAAGCCGAAAGTGTGAAGAGTGCCACGAAAATCGACTGTCCGTTACGTTCAAGTGTTCTTGCTTCTCTGCGGTAAACGCTCTTGAAGACCTCGTATTCACAGAAGAAAGCGCCTCTGATGCCCTTTTCACTGCCCTTTTCGCGCAAATCTTCCTTGATGTTGAGAATATCAGCCTCGATAGCGCGTACACCCTTGACGATTTCGTTATAGATGGAGCGAAGCTCTTCCGAAGGAATTACACCAAGCTCGCTGTAGAAAAGGTCGTTGACGTATTCGTAATACGCCATAGCCTCCTTCTTCTTGTCCATCGCGTGAAGTGCGCGCATCTTGTCGATATGTGAGCGCTCGACAAAAGGATCGATTTTAGCCGCCTTGGATGCCGCCACCTCGATTTCCTCATATCTGCCTTCAGCCTTGAGAGCGTCACAGTATTTTCTGACGCTTTCAAAGAACATATTCTTATATCTGACCGCAGCAGGCACTACCCATTTTTCAAATGAGCAGGACTCAAGGAAATCGCCGTTATAAATGTCGATAACCCTTGCGTAATTGTCAGGGACAGGGTCCTTTTCAGCCTTTGCGTAAGCCTTTTCCATTTCTTCCGCATCGATAATGCAATCAACGTCGCCATTCCAGCGGCAGATACCGCGCTTATTGATGATATATTCGCCGTTTTCGCCTCTGCCGACAGCATCGAGCAGACCGCGCAGACGATATACGAGATTTTTCAGCGCATTGTTTGGGTTATCGATAGGCTCATCCCAGAGCACGTCCACAAGCTCTTCCGAGGTGACGTCACGGTTACGGTTTGCAAGCAGATACTTGAGAAGCAGCCAGACCTGCTTTGTGCGGCTGTTGGCATCTGTCACAACGTTGCCGTCGTACTCCATGGAGAAGGTACCCAGCATATTTATTTTTATCGGTTGTCTTGCCATTATATCAGACCTCCGTTCTTTATCATATCCATTTGGTCACATTATACCACATTTCAAAAATAAATGCAAACATTTTACGAAATTTTCCGCAACATTTTGTGACCGTTTTCGTTACCTTCTGTCCACCACCGTGGACTCACACTTTTTTATACGAAAAAAGACACCCTTAAGGGTGTCTTTCGGTGAGAATTATTCTATTCGTAATCGTCGATTATCGAATGAGGGATGCTTTCCTTGCCCTCCTTCATTACGAATGCACAGTCGAGAAGCGCCTTGTCATCGGTCAGCAAGTCACGCTTCCAGCCGGAAATATCGGCATATTTACCTGCTTCAATCGTGCCGACCTTGTCTGCAATACCAAGGATGTCTGCATTGACGGCAGTTGCCGCCTTGAGTGTACGGAATGGGTCCATGCCGTTTCTCAGCCATGCGGAATATTCACGGCCACATTCATAATTCTGATAGCCTACCACAAGGTCTGTGCCATAGCCGAGACGAATCTTGCTGTTTTTGAGGATTTCACGGCTGTTTACAAGATTTTCTCTGTAATAGCGAAGTTTTTTCTGGAATTCAGGGGATTTCTGCGCAAGCTTTTCTTCATCGAGAAGGACGATTTCATCGTAAGGGCAGAAGGTAGGCACTACGTAGACGTCCTTTTCTTCGAGAAGACGGGCAGTTTCCTCATTGATGAGTGATGCATGCTCGATGCCGTCGATGCCCATTTTTGCAAGGGTTGTGCAAAGCTCGGTTGTGTATGCGTGAGCTGTTACGGTTGTATGGAGAGAATGTGCAGTGTCGATGATTGCACGAAGCTCGTCATCGGAAAGCTGCTTGTCCTCAGGGGAGTCGTTAGGAGTGAAGAAGCCGCCTGTCGCCATAATCTTGATATAGTCAGCGCCGATTTTCACCTCGTGACGGACTGCATCACGGAAAAACTCAGCGCCAGAGCCCATTGTAGGATACTGAGTTTCGAGGAAACGGGAAAGTTTAGGATTTGTGGCGATTTTCTGTGTGGAGTCACCGTGCGAGCCTGGCGCACAGATAAAGTGAGGCGCGGCAATCATTCTTGCACCTTCGATATATCCCATATCGATAGCGCGTTTTACGTCGAGGGAGCAGTCCTCCTGAAACCAGCCGATGTGACGGATTGTTGTGAAGCCGCCTGCAAGAGCCTTTCTGCAGCATTCAGCCGCAGCAAGAGCACGCATCCCCTCAGAATAGAAGATAGCGTCCTTGTCAATTTCGCGCCAGTCGAAATAGCTTGCGTGGACGTGGGCGTCAATCATACCCGGTGTGACTGTGAGATGTGACAGGTCGATAATACGGCAGTTTTCAGGTGTTTCGAGGTTTTCACCCACCTTTTCGATGATTTTGCCGTTGATGAGAATTTCCTTGTTAAGCTGAAGCTCGTCGAGAATACCGTCATAGAGCTTTCCGCAGATGATTTTTATGTAAGACATGGTTGTTTTCCTTTCTTTGTGGTGATATTGTATGCTTTCGGGAGCGGCAAGCAGCTCCCTGCGTTTTTTGCCAGACGTCATAAATGCCGTCCACTACAAGAGAGTGAAGTTTGCTATGCTAGTGAAGAAATGAAGTGTTGCAGTGGGCAACGATGTGTGTGACAAGTCACATTAAACAGATGACAATCCCTCCGTCACACCTTCGTGTGCCACCTCCCTTTACACAAGGGAGGCAAGGAATTGGAATGCCCCCCGCGGGATTCTGCATCAAAAAAACAAAAGGACAGCGCGAAAACACCGTCCTTTTATATAAGCACTTATTTTACGATTTCCTTCTTGTACTTTGCCTTGCCATCCTTGAAGATGTTGCCGCCGTGGCAGTCGATAGCGCAGATGAGAGGCATATCCTTGATTGTGAACTTCTTTACAGATTCACAGCCGAGGTCGTGGTAAGCCACAACTTCAAGCTCCTTGACTGCTTCAGCAACAACAGCCGCTGCACCGCCGATAGCGCAGAAGTAAACAGAGCCGTTTCTGATGATAGCGTCAACAGTAGCCTGATTTCTTTCGCCCTTACCAATCATTGCGCCGAGACCGAGGTCGAGAAGGCGTGGGGAGAATGGGTCCATACGGCTGGATGTTGTAGGACCGCAGGAGCCGACAACTTCGCCAGGCTTTGCTTCTGTTGGGCCTGCATAGTAGATGATAGAGCCGTCGATTGGGTATGGAGTTTCTTCGCCGTTGTCGAGAGCCGCCATAATGCGCTTGTGAGCCGCGTCACGGGATGTGTAGATTGTACCTGTGAGCTCGATAGCGTCGCCAGCCTTGAGAGTTTTTGCTGCTTCCTTGATGTCCGCTGTGTTTATCTTGATAGCCATTAGATCTTTTCTCCTATTCTTTTTACTCTTTCTAATATATCTCTGATGGATATTTTTTTACTTTCATTGCCTCGTGTTTCCTCGGCTCTGACCGAGTCTGCAAGGCTAGAGAAATCTGTTGCAAGACCGTTGATTTTATCTCTGAGGTTTTCCCAGACTTCCTCTGTGTTTTCATCCTGCTTTTCCTTTGCAGGACTTACCGTATGCATAAGCGAAAGCTGTGCTTCAAGCTGGGCATTTTTCATGATAAGACGTGAAACTCTGTCCTGAAGCTCCCTGACTTCACCGCTGTCATCGGCTTTTATATTCTTTACCTGTTCAAGAGCCGCTTTCAGCTCGTTATTTTCATTTTCAAGGCCCTGAATCTTCGCCTTGTTTTCGTTTTCCTTATTGATGGCATCGTTAAGCTGAGCCTTTATTGTATTGATGCTTTCAAAAAGTTCGTTCTTTTCACCCTTCAGCTTTGCGTTTTCTTCTGCAAGCGAAGCATTTACACCCTTTACGTCCTCAAGCTCAACGAAAATCGCATCCTTTTCGCTGTTCAGCTGATTAAACTCATCGTTAAGGGAATCAATCGTACCCTGAAGCTCTGCCATTGCAACCTCAACGGCATTGTCGCGCTCATTTATCAGCTTTTCATTTTCTTCCTGAAGCTGAGCGTACTTTTCCTTTTCTTCCTCGAGGGCGGCCTTCTGCTTATCAACGAGAGCGTCGATATAGGCGATGACCTGCTCCTTGCTGAAGCCCATCAGGGATTTTTTGAAAATCTTTCCCATCTATATCACCTCATGATTTTTCAGAAGTCTGATCACTTCTTCTTCAGTTTTAACCCCTACACTGCGTGTCTTTTCAACGCCGTCGATGTAGAGTGTGATGCAAGGGATGCTGATGATATTGCTCTTTGCCGCCGCGAGAGGCGTTTCGTCAATATCAACTGCGTATATCCTGACATTATCATAATACTGATGACCGATATTTTCAAGACCCCACATCATATTTTTGCTGTTTTCATCCCATCGTGCCATAAAGAAAATGACAAACGGGCGTTTTTCGTTACGGATTATGTAACCAAAATCATCGTTGGTAAGAAATTCCAGCCTTTTGTTATCCATAGCGCCACTCCTTATAGTTCAACCGTTCGCGGTATATTCGTGCGGACAATATATTATATATGTGTGATGAGTATCTCCGATGCTCCTGCGCATAGGATTTCATTGTATTACATCTTATTATATCACACACTTGCAGAAAAACCAATGTTTTTTTCTTTACATTGTGAAAAATTTTTGTTATTATATACAGAGATGAGGCGATGCTGCAAGTCACGTCGACCGGCAGACAATCCCTCCGTCAATCTTTGATTGACACCTCCCTTTGCACAAGGGAGGCATTTTGTCTCTTAATTTAATATACGTCTCCGTAGCTCAGCTGGATAGAGCGTCAGACTCCGACTCTGAAGGCCGTGCGTTCGAATCGCATCGGGGATGCCAACAAACCCCCACTTTATCCATCGGATAAGTGGGGGTTTGAACTAAGTGTGCCTTACGGCACGAGAAGCACACGTTGTGTATGAAGTAATGCTTCGCATAGTGAAGTGCCTGCGGGCGTGAGTGCCACACTTTACTTCACTTCGTGTGTATACACGATACTTCACAGCGGCATTGTCCGCTGCTTCACTTGGCAAAGCCAAACTTCACAAAACATAGCTATAACACAAGGAGGTCATTCATGCCTGAACACAAGTTAAGAGCTCTGTCTATGGATTTCGCAGTATCAATCATCAATCTTGTCAAGCAACTGAAAGAAAAGCGCGAAACTATCATCTCCAACCAGATAGGCAGAAGTGGTACGTCCATTGGTGCAAATATCCGTGAAGCTCAATATGCCCACGGTAAAGCAGACTTTATTTCCAAGCTGCATATCGCACTGAAGGAAGCAAATGAAACCGGCTACTGGCTCGAATTGCTCCATAAAACAAATTATATCTCTGAGGAAGAATACAAATCACTCGATGCTTCCTGCACAACAATTCGTGTTATGCTTATCTCTTCCATCAACACTGCTAAAAGAAACATCATATAAAAGCAGGTCAGACCCCACTTTATCCATCGGATAAGTGGGGGTTTGAACTAAGTGTGTCTTACGGCATCTGCATCGATTTTAATTTATATACTCATCTGCACGACAGCCTCAGGGGCTGTTTTTTATTTGCGTGATATATTGATTTCGTCTATTTTATCCCCGTCTTATTATTGGATATTCCAATATTCTCCAGAGGCTTTATTGTTGCCCGCACACCCGTCCGCGTGATATAATATAAATTGATATTATGATATGCGTTTTGCGGTTTTCAGGCTGAAAATCATATTTTTTTGCCATTTTTTCGCGGTTGCAACCATTGGTTGACAAAAAGTTGCGATAGAATGGTAGAGTTTCAGGCCGTTTACTGCTATAATCAGCTCATATCATCCAACTGAATAACAGCCATTTCCACTATTACGGAGGTCACTTTATTCGTGAATATTCATACCAACATCCAGGAGCTTCGCAAGAAGGCAGGGATGAGCCAGGAAGCTCTCGCCGAGCAGCTTGGTGTTTCCCGTCAGGCCGTTTCCAAATGGGAATCGGGCGCCAGCACTCCTGATCTTGATAAAATACTTTTGATAGCAGAAATCTTCTCGGTTTCTGTCAGCGAGCTTCTCACAGGCGAAAAGGAAGAGCAGACTCCTGCTCCTGCTCCTGTCGAAAACACCTTCGACGCTGAAAAATACGAAGAGATGATTAACAACCATCTTCTGCAGGTCGATGAAATGCTCAGGACAACAAATGAGAAAAAGCGTTCCTTCATCCCGCTTGTCGCGGCTTGTCTTTGTCTTGTCGTGGCGGTGTATTTCGCCTTTTATTATATGGACAAGGTCCGCCATCTTGAGGACGATCTCAGCAGTCTTCAGTCCAATCTCGACAATATCCAGTCCAACGTAGGCAGCCTTGAATCCAATCTCGGCAGTCTTGAATCGAATATGGGCAGCATCCGCTCGGATATAAACCATCATATCTATTCCATCCGTCAGGAGATTTCCGACAGTCTCAAGAAGGAATACGGCATGGTCAGCGATTATTCCATAGAATATCGCGACGCGGACATTGCCCGCCGCACGGTAGTGCTGGACATCTCGGTTTCTCCACGTCTCTGGAATGAGGGCGACGTGATGACCTTCATCATCGAGGCTGACGGTATGCAAAACACCGTCGAGGGCACATACTCAAACGGCACCGTTTCGGTTTCTGCTTCTGTGCCGCTTACAGATGAAATCCACGTTTCAGCCTGCATCACAAACGGCTACACAACAAAGCAGGAAAAGCTTGATTCCCTCCGCTCTCTCCTCAGCATGCATCTTCTTTCTGTGGACGGCTACGGCTCAATCCTTTCCACACATACCGAGGGCAGTGACAAAATGGCCTTGAGCGGCTCTGTTCTCCTCACAATCAACGCAAAAACTCCGGGCAGTCCATCTGCAAAATCACAGATTAAGTCTGCCTCTCTCGAGTTTATCGAAAACGGCAGCACAACGCAGACTGTCAACCTGCTTAAGGAAGCGCAGAACGTCTACGATTCCACAAGTCTTGCAGTATTTGCCGATTTTGTCTATGAAATCGAGCCTGTCGAACGGACTATTCATCCGGGTGACGTTTATGAGTTCAAGGTGACGCTCATTGACAATAACGGTGTTACGTATCAGAGTATTCTCGAAAGAATCGACGTGCTTGACAATCTTTCCGTACAGCATGACAGCTCGAATCACGGCACTTTCGAAATAATTCTCCCTTAATTACGAATCTGAGTTTCTCTTAAATAACGGATATCCCCGACCCATCTCTTCCGGGGATATCCACCCATCAAATTGTGTTTCATTAAAAGATATATATAGGAGGTACGTTATGAAACAGAAAATCACATCCATCGGCACAATCATCGTAGGCTTGCTTCTCGCAGTCGGCCCTCAGTTTATCTTCAAGCCATGTCCTACAGATGAAAAGTTCATGAAGTGCTTCTGGAGCTGCAAGGCCCTCATCGTAGTAGGTGCAGTTGTTGCAATCGCTGCTCTTCTTCAGCTTATGGCTAAGGAAGCAGAAACAAAGAAGATGCTCGCTGTCACAGCTCTCGCTCTTCTCGTTTGTGCAATTCTCATCCCTACAGTTATCATCGGCGGCTGTGTAAAGCCTGAAATGGCTTGTAAGCTTCTCACATTCCCTGTGACACATTCTCTTTCCGTTATCGGCATTGTGCTTCAGGGTCTCGCTCTCATCAGCAAGAAGTAAGAAATATACTTTCATACCAGACAAACCCGACAAAAATTGTCCGTTTCGGCTCACTTTCCAGAAAGTGAGCCTTTCGGGCGTTAAATATAGGTTAGTTATAAATAACAATAAACAAAAAGGTGACAAAAATGGCAAAAACAGTTATCAGCACTGTGGCTCTGAAAAATCTCAGCCGCAGACCTGTCCGCACGTGGTGTATGATTTTCTTCGTCTTCATGCTTGCGGCATCGCTCTTCCTCAGTTCAGTCCTCGTTGACAGCATGGAAAGCACAATCGAAAAGACAACAAACAGAATGGGTGCTGACGTTATCGTTGTACCAAAGGAATTCGAACGCGAAATGGCTGATTCCCTCTTCCTCGGCGAATTGTGTAACTTCAATTTCGACAAGAAGTGGGTTGAAAACATCGCAGCCGTCGAAGGTGTAAAGCAGGCTTCCCCTCAGCTTTATATGGAAACACTCGACGCAGCCTGCTGCTCCGCTCCTGTACAGCTCGTGGCATACGACCCTGAAACAGACTTCATCATCACATCCTGGCTCGCAGACGAAAATATCCCTGCTCCAAAGAAGGGCGAAGTTATCGTCGGCTCTCTCGTAACTGCTGATGCTGAAGGCGGCAATGGCATTCTCCTTTTCAATGAATTGTTCCCTGTAGTTGCACACCTTGAAAAGACAGATACAAACTACGATACATGCGTATTTATGACGTACGAAACAGCTCAGGAAATCATGAGCAGTGACAAGTGGTATGAAACGTTCCGTGAAGAGCCTGTTACAGACGAGCTTGCTTCCACAGTTATGATTCGTATCGAAGAAGGCGTCGACAAAAAGGACGTTGCACGTAACATCAACTTCAAGATGGACAAAGCATCCCCTGTTTCCGCTTATACAACAAGCACAATCATGAGTGAAGCTATGGAAGCTTCCGCAAGCATGAAGGGCTACACATCCGTGCTCATCACAGTGCTTCTCATCCTCGTAATCGTTGCTCTCATCTGTGTATTCACAATCACAATCAACGAAAGAACAAAGGAATTCGGTATTCTTGCATCTCTCGGTGCATCATCATCCAAACTTTCCGGCATCGTTATCACAGAAGGTCTCATCATCGGCCTTGCAGGCGGCCTTATCGGCTCCGCATTCTCAACTGTAGTGCTTACAATTTTCTCATCCACACTTGAAACTTTGCTCGCACTCCCAAGACTCAACTCCGGCATTTCCTATCTGCTCATGCTTGGCGGCAAGTGCCTCGGTCTTGCTCTTATCGTATCTCTCGCGGCTTCTCTCTACTCTGCATACAAGGTCAGCCGCACAAATCTTGACACACTCATCAAAGGGGAGGAATTGTAATGCTTAAGACTGTTCAGCTTACCAAGACTTTTTCCCGTCAGGACAATGATTTCGACGCAGTACACTCTGTTGACGTAGAAATCGGCAAGGGCGAAATCTGCGCTCTCACAGGTCCTTCCGGCTGCGGCAAAAGTACGTTTTTCCATATGATCTGCGGCATCACAAAGCCTGACGCCGGTCAGATTATCTTTGACGGCACAGACGTTTCCAATTATAACGCTAACCAGTGGGCTGCATTGCGTGCAAACGACATCAGCTACGTTCTTCAGGGCGACAGCCTTCTCACAAACCTCACAGTTCTCGAAAACATCTGCCTCCCACATCAGCTCACAGGCTCAGGCGACCTTAAGGAAAGTGCTATGGCTCTCCTCAAGGAATTCGGCCTTGAAAATATGGCAAACGACGTGCCTGTAAACCTTTCCGGCGGTGAACGCAGACGTGTTGCCATCGCAAGAGCTTTCGTGCACGGTCCTAAGATGGTCGTTGCCGACGAGCCTACAAGTGACCTCGATGAAGAAAACACAGCCCTCATTCTTGAATTCTTCAAGCGTCAGGCGAAGAGCGGCAAGACAATCATCATGAGTACACACGACCTTTCTGTCATCGATGACAGCATGACTCATCTCGTAATGCGCAAGGGCGTAATCAACAAGAAATAACTCATAACGCAAAGCACTCCTCACACGAGGGGTGCTTTTTATTATCGCTCCGCTCTCCCAATTGAACAGGTTCAATTGGGTACCCATTTAAGATTTCGAGTTAATGTCAGAACATTCTACTTTCAGCGAAATGAATTCGCAGAAAGCGGAAAGATAAATGCTTCATTTGGGTAGTCAATGTACCTGCGGTGCTATCGTGTAGGGGCTGGCTCTTGCAGACAGCCCGAGGGATGTCATAAATGCCATCCCATATAATTTAATGAAGAATTGCGGTATCTCCGATGGATTTATTATGTCGCACTGCGTGCTTGCGGACCGTCGGGGACGCCGGTCCCTACAAAAGGTAATCGTAGGAGTGAGCAGTGCTCGTCCGCTGGAGATTCTTCACATTCGTTCAGAATGACAATGTACCGCGGCTTTTTTATTGCTCATGCTCCGTTTATGTGGTATAATATTTACATACATATTTTTGCTCATTTTCGGGCGAAAACAGCCGTTTTTCCCCTCCGCAACCTTAAGTTGACAAAACTCAAACTTAAATTGGTGGCTTTTTTCAGCCGTTTTATGTACAATTAAGCCACAGTCAAAGGTTGTGCACACACCTCAGAAGGAGGTAAACCATGAACATTCATCTTAAAATACAGGAGCTTCGTAAGAAGTCGGGACTGAGCCAGGAGGCTCTTGCCGCTCAGCTGGGCGTTTCCCGTCAGGCTGTCTCAAAATGGGAGTCGGGCATAAATGCCCCTGACATCGATAATCTTCTTGCTCTTTCCAAAATCTTCGGCATCTCTGTCAGCGAGCTTCTCACGGGCGAAAAGGAAGAATCTGCCGAAGTGCAAACTGAAGCCACCCCTGCCGTCACAGACGAGAAGTACGAGGAATTATTGCAGCAGCATCTTCTTCAGGTCGATGCGATGCTCAAGAATGCCCAGAAGAAAAAGCGCTCGGGCTGGCGGACTTTCGGCAAGGCTATTCTTGTGCTCGCCCTTGTCTGGCTCTTTATTTCCTATGCCGACAAGATGCAGAGGCTCGAAAACAACATAAATAATCTGCAGAGCAATATGAGCCACATCCGCACCGACATAAACAGCCAGATTTATTCGATTCAGAAGGAGATTACCGACAGTCTCAAGAAGGAATACGGGCTCATCAGCGATTATTCCATCGATTATCACGATGTTGATATGGCTTCCCGCACGGTTGCACTCGACATTTCGGCTTCGCCAAGACTCTGGAATGACGGTGATACGCTGACCTTCCTTGTCGATTCGGACGGCAAGCAGGTTTCTGCCGAGGGTGTTTACGTAAACGGCACTGTGACAGCAAGCCTGACTGTGCCACTCTCCGACTACGTGGAGGTTTCCGCCCTTATTGTAAATGGCGGCACGACAAAGCAGGAGAAAATCGACGATTTGCACGAATTGCTCAGTATGCAGCTTCTCGAGGTGGATGGTCACGGCAGAATCAGCAGCACGCGCACGCTTGGCAATGACAAGCTGACAATTTCGGGCGATATTTACGTCAATATTCATTCGAGAATATACGATGAAAGCAGACCCGTAAGGTCACGCGTCAAGTCGGCTGTGTTTGAGTTTATCGAAAACGGCAAGGTAACCAGCACCATTGACCTGCTTAAAGAGTCAAGACCTGACTTCAATTTCACCGAAATGTACGATTTTGAGTACGATATCGGCACGATTGAGCGCAATATCAAGGTGGGCGACACCTTTGAATATGCGGTGACTGTCACAGACGATAACGGCGTTGTTTATAAGGGCATTGTCGAAAGCATCGTCGTATGCGATGATTTGCGCGTCGACCACGGCCTGACAGACGATTTATTCGAAGCAATATTGCCGGAGAAGGCTATTGATATTGAAAAATCCGGTCTTTCACAGGATAAAGTTCTCGATTTCAAGTATCTCGGCGGGGGCTCGCTCAGTTATCCGCCGACAAACAAGACCGTCACTGTACATGGCGAGGTTATTGTTGACATCTGGCCGAAAGGCGTTGACAAAACCGCTGTCGGTGTGAGAGATTGTCATTTAGAAGTGCATCGCAACGGGGACAGAATGGTTGCTGCTGAAATGAGCGAAGGTGGAGATATGAGCTTTCCCCTTTATGGCGGTACAGGTACGCGGAGATTTACCGCCAAATTGCCTTATGTAACCTTTGACAGCATTATTGGTGATACCTACGAATTTATCGTCTACGCCACCGATACCAACGGCATTAATTATAAAGTTGTCTTAACCGAATGGACAATAAACGAAAATAATGAACCCGTTCCCGAATGGAAAGATGAAGTCGGAATAATATAAAAAGCACCCGGATGGGTGCTTTTTATTGTGTAGGGGACATTCACGAATGTCCCGCGGGACGCCGGGGGCGTCGTCCCCTACAAAACTATGTGTAGGGGCGGGTTTCCACGTCCGCCCGCTCTAATTCATTATGCCAATATGATTTCCTTCAGTTTCACCAGCTTATTACCGCTGATATTGATGAAAAACGGGGTTTTCGACGGAATACCGCCATCGTAAATGCCGCAATACTCAAGAAATTCGTCGGCACTCTCGGTTATGTAAAAGCTGCCGCCGTTTCTGACAAACTGACGATTCCAGTCGACAAACTCAAACACCGCACCGCTTACGTCAAGTGCAAGGCTTTCCGCCCTTTCGTTATGGATGTAATAACCGCTCGGCATATCGATGGCAATACTCAGCCCAAGCTGAGCTATGCGGTCGGTGTCGGCAGTTGTGATATACTCGACAGGGTCGACAACCATGGTCGCGCCATCAAAACTCTTTATCAGCACAGCCGTCATACCGCCCATATTTTTGTCAGGCTCGGCAATAATTACGCGGACATCGCCGTCCACGTAACCACGAAGGGTATAGTCATCATTGTTCATCACCATTGCCATTTCTGTCAGCGAATAAGTACCGTTGCTATGGATATAGACCTGCACATCGCCACTTATATCGTACTTGTTGCCGTTTGACACAGCCTTTCCGCCCGAAATCGAGGTGATAGTGACCGACTCAA
>JAFYNW010000132.1 GCA_017547995.1 Clostridia bacterium
ACGTAGGATGGGAAGATGAAGCCGTCCTTTTCGTCATAGCCGTTCTTGGAGATTTCCATACAGCCTGCGTCGTAAATAGCCTTCATGAAGGAGTTGCCGTAGTCGAAGAAGTAAGTGCCCTTTGCTGTGAGGTTCTTGATAACGTTGAAATGCTTGATAAGTGTTTCGTTTACAAGCTTTACGAAGCCTTCGCGGTCTTCCTTGAGCATTCTTGTTCTTTCTTCGAATGTGATGCCGACAGGGCAGTAGCCGCCGTTATAAACGTTGTGGCAGGATGTCTGATCGGAGAGAAGGTCGATATGGATATTGTTCTTGTCTGCGTATTCGAGAAGGTCAACGATATTGCCGTGGTAAGCGATGGACATTGGTTCCTTCTTTTCAAGATATTCCTTAGCCCATGCGAATACTTCTTCGAGGGAATCGGAGCGTCTTGTTACCCAGCCCTGGCTGTGACGTGTTTCGATACGGGATTCGTCAACTTCAGCGAAGATACCAACTGCGCCTGCGATGTCGGAAGCCTTTGGCTGTGCGCCGGACATACCGCCGAGGCCGGAGGATACGAAGAGACGGCCTGCGAGGTTTTCGCCTTCCTTAAGGTGGAGAATCTTACGGCCTGCGTTGAGGATTGTGTTGAAAGTACCGTGTACGATACCCTGAGGGCCGATGTACATAAAGCCGCCGGCTGTCATCTGACCGTAGTTTGCTACGCCCATTTCTTCAGCAACTTCCCAGTCTTCGGAGTTGTCGAACATACCGACCATAAGGGAGTTTGTGATGATGACTCTTGGAGCTTCAGGACGGGATGGGAAGAGGCCTACAGGGTGGCCGGAAGCGATAACGAGAGTCTGCTGGTCTGTGATGATTTCAAGGTAAGCCTTGATGAGGCGATACTGCATCCAGTTCTGGCAAACGGAGCCTGTTTCACCGTATGTTACGAGTTCGTAAGGATAAAGAGCTGTTGTGAAGTCGAGGTTATTTTCAATCATAACCTGGATAGCCTTACCGTCTGTGCAGTTGCCCTTGTATTCTTCGATTGGGTGACCGTAGATGCGGCCTTCAGGACGATAGCGGTAAGCATAGATTCTGCCGTATGTGTAGAGTTCGTCGAGGAATTCAGGAGCGAGTGTTTCGTGGAGGTGCTCAGGAACGTAGCGGAGAGCGTTCTTGAGAGCAACCTTTGTCTGTTCAGGTGTGAGACGGAAACCACGGGATGGAGCTCTGCGGATGCCTTCGACAAACTTAGGATATTCAGGAAGTTCGTCAGGAAGCTTGATTGTCATAGCCTCATAGATGTTCTGATTAGTCATAATTTTTCTCCTTATTACTTAAGCTCGCCGATAGCCTTTTCAACTACGTCAACGATTTCGTTGTTCTTGACCATTGCGTCAAACTTAGCCATTTCTGTGTACATAACTCTGTCTTCCTTTACAGGAGCAACAGACTTTCTTACGTGTTCATAAAGTGCCTTGCCTGCTGTGCCGAGCTTGTCTTCACCGCGGAAGTAAATGCCCTGTGTTGCACAGAAGAGCTCGATACCGAGAACCTTCTGGGAGTTATCGAGAACCATTCTTGCCTTACGTGCTGCTGTTGTACCCATACTTACGTGGTCTTCCTGGTTAGCGGAGGATGGGATGGAGTCAACGGATGCAGGGTGACAGTATACCTTGCTTTCAGAAACCATGGAAGCTGCGGAATACTGAACGATCATAAAGCCGGAGTTAAGACCGCCGTCAGCTGTAAGGAATGCAGGGAGACCTGCGGAAAGCTGAGGGTTAACAAGGCGTTCTGTTCTTCTTTCGGAGATGTTTGCGTATTCAGCCATTGCGATAGCGAGGAAGTCCATAGCAAGAGCCATTGGCTGACCGTGGAAGTTACCTGCGGAGATTACGTCGTCATCGTCGGAGAATACAAGTGGGTTATCTGTAACAGCGTTGATTTCGCGTGTAACTGCTGCGTATACGTATTCGATAGCGTCGCGGCTTGCACCGTGTACCTGTGGAGCACAGCGGAGGGAGTATGCATCCTGCACCTTGCCAGGCTGAATCTTTGCAGCATTATTGGAGTCGGAGAGAATCTTGAGCATATTTGCAGCGGCATCCATCTGACCCTTGTGACCGCGTACTTCGTGTACCTTAGGGTCGTAAGCCTTTGTGATAGCGTTGAGAGCTTCACCTGTCATACATACTGCGATGTCGGCTGTCTTAGCAAGATTCTTTGCGTCATGGCAGAGGAGAGCCGCCATGGATGTCATAATCTGTGTGCCGTTGATGAGAGCAAGACCTTCCTTTGCGGAAAGCTCGATAGTTGGGATGCCAGCCTTGTCCATAGCTTCCTGACCGCTCATGCGGACGCCTTCGTATTCAGCTTCGCCTTCACCGAGCATAACGAGGATGATATGGGAGAGAGGAGCAAGGTCGCCGGAAGCGCCGAGAGAGCCCTTCTGTGGGATGACAGGGTGAACGTTCTTATTGAGCATATTCACAAGTGTCATAAGTGTGGAAAGGCGTACGCCGGAATTGCCGCGTGCGAGTGCGTTGATTCTGAGAAGCATAGCGCCACGGACAACTTCTGTAGGATAAGCTTCACCCATACCGCAGGAGTGGGAGATGATGAGGTTACGCTGAAGAGCTGCTGTGTCTTTGAGAGGAATGAACGTATCGGAGAATTTACCGAAGCCTGTTGTAAGACCGTAAATGATTTCGCCCTTGGAAAGCTTTTCTTCTACGTAGTCACGCGCCTTGTTTACTGCTTTGACTGCGTTTTCAGTAAGCTCGATTTTTTCAAAATTTCTCGCTACCTTGACAACGTCTTCGATAGTAAGACGACCGTTTTCAATCAAAATTGCCATGATATGCCTCCATATTTATTATATATTCAAATATTTTAAGTGGAATATACAGCCGAAAGGCCGTACTGAACAAGCTGTCGGAAAAATTTCGATAGCCTATCCTATATTATTATATCATTTATTTTTTACTCTTGCAATGCTTTTTGTTTTTTGATATGATAAATATGTGTAAAAACAATAAAAAGAACAGTTTGTATTTTGGTAAATAAATACAAACCACAAATATAAAGGAGACAAGCCTTATGACTTCAAGAATAAAGGTTATGGCGTGTACACCGCGCGTATTCCTCGGCAGCCCTTATAAGAATATTCAGAAAATCACTGACTGCATTGAAAATGCGAAGAGCAAGAGCGTGCAGATGATTCTTTTCCCTGAAAGTGCGCTGACAGGCGCTACTCTCGGTGACCTTGCATATTTCCCAAATATGCTCGAGCGTGAAGAAGACGCCCTTAATATGCTTATTTCCGCCTCCTGCGATTACAATGGCGGTATCGTAATTGGTCAGAAAGATAAAGTTTTGTATATTAAGGCTGGTAATATACAGAAAGTATTCGAAAATGAGCCTGCTATCATTGATGGCGTTCAGTATATTCCTGCGGCAAATCCTGCTGAAGCTCTCGGCTTCCACAAGACTGTCGAACAGATTGGCGAGATGAGCAAAATCTGTCCTGTGGTTTATGCAAGTGCAGGCTATGGTGAAAGCACAACGGATACTGTGCCTGACGGCGTTATGGTCATCGCAGAAAAGGGTCACGTTGTGGCGCAGAACAGCGGTGTTTACGGCGAAAACTTCGGCAGAATCCGTGAGTTTGCATTCATCGTTGCAGACGTAACTCCTGGTTATATGCCTGAAGGCACTCCTAAGGTGAAAAACTACGAGCCTGACCTTACTGTAAAGGCTCCTTTCCTCCCTCTCGACGTCAAGCTTCACGATGAGTTTGCACGCGATATCTTCCATATTCAGGTTGCAAGTCTTGTGCGCCGTATGGAGCATATCAATGCAAAGTGCGCAGTGGTTGCCGTATCGGGCGGCCTTGACAGTACCCTTGCCGTCCTCGTTGCAAAGCAGGCTGTAAAGGTATTGGGACTTCCTGAGGAAGCATTCATGGCAATCACACTTCCTTGCTTCGGCACAACGGGCAGAACACTCAAGAATGCACGCGGTCTTATGGCGGCGGCTACACCAAATAACCGTACAATCATCATCGGTGATGCTGTAAAGCAGCACTTCAAGGATATTGAACACGCAATCGACGATTACTCTGTGGTATTCGAAAATGCTCAGGCCCGTGAGCGCACACAGATTGCTCTCGACCTTGCAAACAAGCACGGCGGCGTTATGGTCGGCACAGGCGATATGTCCGAGCTTTGCCTCGGCTTCACAACCTTTGCAGGTGACCATATGTCCATGTATGGCGTAAACGGCGGCCTTCCAAAGACAATCGTAAGATTCGTCACAAAGTATCTTGCAGACACTCCTGAGTTTGCAAAGGAATCTCCATTCCTCAAGGATATTCTCGATACACCTATCTCTCCTGAGCTTCTCCCACCATCCGACGACGTGATGAGCCAGAAGACGGAAAAAATCCTCGGCTCCTACGACCTTCACGACTACGTGATGTACCATATTCTCACAGGCAAGAATACGAAGGATATCTATGCGGGTGCCCTCAAGGCATTCGGCAGCGAATATCCTGAAGAAGAAATCAAGAATACGCTCAATACATTCTTCCGCAGATTTGTAACTCAGCAGTTCAAGAGAAACTGTCTGCCTGACGGTGTTTCTGTCCTCGGTATGTCTGTTTCTCCACGAGGCGGTCTTGATATGCCATCCGATATGCTGGGCGACGTATTCGGCATTATGTAAAAATGAATTGATGCACAGCGCATCGTGAATTGCCTTTCGGCATGAATTGGCTTACACCATGAATTGAATTGCCGTGCAATTCGTTAAGGTGCCTGCGGCGCATTTGATAGTGAAAGGCAAATTACCATGAAAGAGTTAATCAATGGTCACGAAATTGAGATTAAAAGCGAGATTTCCCCTGAAATAATCGACTTCCTCATCGAAAGCCACAAGAGTATCTTCAGCAAGGAGTTTCATTTCAACGAGGTCTTCTTTGAAATGGTGACAAAGACGATAGGCGAATTCGGCAGGGATTTCAACGCTGAAAAGGATTTCACCCTCATCGCCTACGTTGACGGGGTTAAGATGGGCAGTATTTCCGGTATCGGCAGAGAAAACGGCAACGTACAGCTCCGCTTTTATTTCCTGCACGAAGGCGCACGCGGCATGAAGCTTGGCAAGAAGCTTTTTGTAGCTGCTATGGATAAGTGCAAGGAAATGGGCTACAACCATATTTTCTTCCACACCTTCAATAAGCTTGAGGTGGCGAGAGCGATGTATGAAAAGCTTGGCTTTACAGTTACAGGCTCACACAGCGAGGAGGCTGTTGCCGAAGGCGCAATCGAAGAAATCTGGGAAAAGGATATTTAAGACTATATAAAAATGCTCCCTTCACGGGGGCATTTTTCTTTGTGTGTACGAAAAATGACGCTGACTTTTATATGGCAAAAGTCGGGTTTTAAGGCGGAAAATATGCAAATTTATGGACAAATACCATCGTTTGTGCCGTAAAAGTTTGACATTATATGTATTAAGTGATATAATAAATATGTATACGGTCTGAAAGATGCTTCGGCCTGTATGCCCTCAGCACGATATTCTGCAGGGCGAAAGAATAAAACGATACAACTGTAATATATGAAATATGAAGGCTATATTCAGAAATTTTCTAAAAGATCTGGCAATAATAACAGCTGTAACCATTCTTGTCGGGACTATGTCATATAATTCCTATGACTACCCCTTATCCACTCACCTCGGGACAGGGCTGGCGTCAGCAGGGGCCTTTGTGTTTATATTTCTTGGTTTCCCGGGCGTAAAGGGCTTTATGAACAAGACCTGAATTGCCGATATCGCAGGGATAGGCGGTCCCGCATACGGCGAAACGACCCACGGCAGAAATTATAAAAACCGTGTGGAAATCGTCACAAAACGAACCTACTGTGGTGATACAATGCTGCAGCGGACGATAGATTTCCTGCTGCCGTTCATCTCGGGTACAGTATGTATGGTAATCGGAGTTTTTCTGATAAAATAATAATGAAAAAACACGGGTTCTTATTGAACTTCTCAGTTTTACTGCCGGAAGAGTATAGTTTTACGGCGGGAATTCATGCAGACAAGGAGAAAATATGAAACGTATTATTGCATTTTTGTGCGCATTTATGATGCTCTTTTCCGTGTGCGCACAGGCAGCACAGCTTTCTACAAGTGTCGCTATCAAGCCTCAGTACCAGGCTGCAAGCGTATTTTCCGAAGGCTTCGCCGCTGTCAAGAAAAGCGGAAAATGGGGCTATATCAACGAAGAAGGTCAGGCAATCACAAAGTTTGTATATGACTATGCAGGCTCCTTCTCTGAAAGCAAGGCAATTGTCGGCAAAATCGTAAGCAAGAATACAGTCACAGAAAACAACAAGACAAGAACAGCTTACGACGTTGAGCTTTATATCATCGATACAAAGGGTGTTGAGACACCTTTCGTCAAGGATGGGGCAACCTTTATCTGCAAGGATATGGACCTCAAGACAGATAACT
>JAFYNW010000133.1 GCA_017547995.1 Clostridia bacterium
ATAAGGCGGCCCCCGGCGGCTCATTTTGTGCGGACAAAATGAGAGTTAGCCGCAAACTGGTCCACGCAGTTTGATCACGGGACCAAGGGGAGCACCCCTGGACCCCCTTGTGTGTTCGTTCCTCACAAATGGACAGATTGGGGCAGGTTACTGCTCGATATGAAATCGAATTGTAGGGGACGGCATTTATGACGTACCGATATACATTCAATACACCGAACTCATTACCAATTTTTAATAAGACTTAAAAGAACAAAACAACATAAAATATCACCGAAGGTAATTCATTTCATAAGGTGGTATTTTTATGGATAAAGCATGGAAAAAGTTTGCTAAGAGTGGAAAGATAAAGGATTATCTTGAATACTGTCACAAACGCGACGGAGAAAGGCATGAATCTCGAAGTTAAAGGTATTATCATAAAAACTGTCGACTATAAGGATTCCGATAAGATAGTCACTATCCTGACAGATAATATGGGCAAGATTTCCGCCAAGGCGCAGGGGGCAAGACGCAAAAGCTCCCGTCTGACAGCGGCTGTCCAGCCCTTTACATATTGCTCCTTTCAACTTTTCGAGATGAATGGCAAGTATAAAATCGACGAGGCCGACGTAATAACCCAGTTTATGTCGAAAAATATGGACATCGTCAAAATCGCTCTCGCATCCTATTTCTGCGAAATCGCTTCGATGGAAATGGAGCACGAAACGGGGGACGACAGTCTTCTCCGCCTTATGCTCAACTGCTTCTATGCTATTGACAACGATATTCATACGATGCAGAGAATCAAATCGGCTTTCGAGCTGAAATGTGCCTGCTTCTGGGGATATACACCCCGTCTTACGGCAAGTGAGTCGCTGACGAGGGAGAATATCGCCATAAACTTTGAAGACGGCACTCTTGCACCGCGAAATATTTTCACAAGAGGGACTATGCTTTCGCGTAACGCCCTTTCGGCAGTCAATTTTATATGCAATGCCGACCTTAAAAAGATGCTTTCTTTCAAAATAAGCAGTGAGGAGGAGGACGAGCTTTCCCGCTTTGCCGAGGGCTATATCCTCGATAAGATGGAGTATAAGCCGAAAACCCTCACCTTTTATCAGAGCCTCGACTTCGAGGTGTAGGCATCAATTCATTTTATATATAATGGTATAAAATTATGACAGAATTACAGAAAAAATCACTTAATACTATCGAGCTGAATAAAATCCTCGATATGCTTGCCAATGAGGCTGTGTCCCAGAAGGCAAAGGAAATGGCGCGCGACCTTGTGCCAAGCCCAAGCCTTTATGAATGTAACCGCCTTCTCGAGCAGGTAGACGATGCAGTGCGTCTTATGGGTGCTTACGGCAGACCATATTTCGCAGGCATTTCCAACGTGAATGATACGGTCAAGCGTGCCGAAATGGGCGGTCAGCTCAATCATCGTGAGCTCATCCATATTGCCCAGCTTCTCTCCTGCGCACGCGGCTGTAAGAAATATATGGAAAACAACAAGATTGGCGACACTTGCCTTGACGGTTATTTCCAGCGTCTTCAGGGCAACCGCTTCCTCGAAGACAAAATCAACAACGCCATCATCAGCGAAGAGGAAATGAGCGACAACGCTTCCAACGAGCTTTTCGACATCCGCCGCACAATGCGTCGTCATGCCGCTAAGGTCAAGGACGTGCTCAATAAAATCATCACCTCCTCCGGCTATTCCAAGATGCTTCAGGAAAATATCGTTACAATCCGCGCTGACAGATACGTTGTGCCTGTCAAGAGCGAATACAAGGGCTCATTCCCTGGTCTTGTACACGATATGAGTGCAACGGGCGCAACTCTCTTCATCGAGCCATTGTCCGTTGTGGAAATCAACAACGAAATCAAGACTCTTGCAGCGGCTGAAAAGAAGGAAATGGAGCGTATTCTCTATGAGCTTTCGGCTGACGTTGCTCAGTTTGGCATGAATATCATGGATGACTACGCTATCCTCTGCGAGCTGGACTTTATCTTCGCAAAGGGCAGCCTTGCTTATAAGATGTACGCAAACCGTCCTAAGATGATTGAAAAGGGCGAAACACGCATCATCAATGCGAAGCATCCGCTTCTCGACAGAAAGACTGCCGTGCCTGTCACAATCACAATCGGCGGCGACCACGATACAGTCATCATCACAGGCCCTAACACAGGCGGTAAGACTGTAAGCATCAAGACTCTCGGTCTGCTTACGGCTATGGCACAGTGCGGTCTCTTCATTCCTGCATCCGAAGGCAGTGTTATCGCCATTGCAAAGAGCATTTATGCCGATATCGGCGACGAGCAGAGCATCGAGCAGTCGCTCTCCACCTTCTCGTCACACATGAGAACAATCGTCAATATCCTCAATGAAGCAGACAGCAACAGCTTGGTCCTTACCGACGAATTGGGCGCAGGTACAGACCCTGTTGAAGGTGCGGCGCTTGCTATCGCAATCATCGAATATTTACGCGCATTGGGTGCACGCGTCATCGCAACAACCCACTATGCCGAGCTTAAAATCTATGCCCTCGAAACAGTTGGCGTTGAAAATGCCTCCTGCGAATTCGACGTGGCAACTCTCAAGCCAACTTATAAGCTTCTTTTCGGCATCCCGGGCAAGAGTAATGCCTTCGCGATTTCCGAAAAGCTTGGTATTCCTGTCCACATCGTTGAGCAGGCAAAGTTGAAAATCAATTCACAGAATCAGAAGTTTGAAGAAGTCATCACCCGTCTTGAAGAAAAGCGTCAGGCTCTCGAAGGCAATATCGAAAAGGCTGAAAGAGCAAGAGCCGAAGCGGAAGAAAAGAGCTTCAAGGCTCAGGCTCGTCTGCAGGGCATCGAAGCAGAGCGTGAAAGACTTCTTGCAGGTGCAAAGCGCGAGGCTCAGGAAATCCTCACACGCGCACGACGCACAGCCGAAGAATCCTTCGATGAAATCAAGAAGCTCCGTAAGCAGATTGAAAGCAGTGCGGTCAATAATCTTTCCGAAGCCCGTGCAAATATGCGCGGTAAGTTCAACGAGGAAGAAAGCAAGCTTTCTACAGAAGTTATCCGCAAGAAGGCCGAAAAACCTGACCGTCCTATCGTAAAGGGCGATAACGTCAAGGTTGTTACGTCGGGCATCAAGGGTGTTGTCGTCAGTGAGCCAAAGGACGGCAAGATTATGCTTCAGGTCGGCGCAATGAAGGTTACTGCAAAATTGGACGAAGTCGAGCTGACAACGGAAAAGGCTCCTCAGCAGAAGCTTGTAAGCTCTGTGCAGGTGCCTCGTGCAACGGTTACAGGCAAGACTGAGCTCGACTTGCGCGGCAAGACGGCAGACGAAGCTCTTGCAGAACTTGCTGTGTTTATGGATACTGCAATCCGTGCAAAGATTCCATACGTCACAATCATCCACGGCAAGGGCACAGGCGTATTGAGAAGCGTTGTGCATCAGGAATTAAAGAATATGAAGCACATCCGCTCCTTCCGACTCGGCACCTTCGGCGAAGGCGAAGCAGGTGTAACTATAGTAAACATAGTGTAGCGGATAGGGAAATCTGATTCATTCGGAAACTACTTTGGATGTCCTTTCGCTGAAAAACAGCATGTTAAATGTCAAATATAAGTGAAATTCAGGTAAAAATTGCGATTTATATGTTTTTTGCTTGACACTTATTGAAATATTTGATAGAATACTTATTATAAAAATACTAAAGATTATTTTTCCACCATTACGGGGAGGTTTATTATGTTTTCCAAAGAAATCGTTGTAACTAATCAGGTCGGCCTTTACGCTCGTCCTGCTACATTCTTCATCCAGAAGGCTAACGAATTCAAGAGCACAATCATGGTTGAAAAGGAAGAAAGAAAGGTCAATGCAAAGAGCCTTTTGGGCGTATTGTCCCTCGGCATCAAGAAGGGCAGCAACATTGTAATTTCTGCTGAAGGCGCAGACGAAGAAGAAGCTGTAAAGGCTCTCTGTGCGCTCATCATTTCCAACTTCGGTGAATAATCACGAATAATAACTTAAAATAACGCCGCTGAAAAGGGGCGTTATTTTGCATCTACGAAAAGGATTTTTTATGAAAATTATCACTGGCAAATACAGAGGCAGAGTAATCGAAACACCAACAGGCCTCAACACAAGACCTACAACAGGCAAAATCAAGGAGTCTATCTTCAATATCATTCAGTTTGACATCGAGGGCAGAAACGTGCTCGACCTTTTTGCAGGCTCGGGTCAGATGGGCCTTGAAGCTCTCTCCCGCGGTGCGTCCTCCTGCACATTCTGTGAAATCGACAAGAAGGCATTGGTGTGCATTGGCAAGAACATCGAAAAGTGCAAGGCGCAGAATGAGGCAAAGGTATATAACCGCGACGGGCTTTCTTTCCTCAAGACAGCGGGTAAGAACAGCTTCGGCCTTATCTTCCTTGACCCTCCTTATGCCCTCGGACTTATGGATGAAGCCATAAATATCATCACAAATGTTGACATATTGCAGGATGGTGGTATAATATTATGTGAGAGCGGAAAAGACTGGACTTGTCCTGAACTTTCTGCACCTTACAGAGTGGTAAAGGAATACGATTACGGC
>JAFYNW010000134.1 GCA_017547995.1 Clostridia bacterium
CACACCATTCAACGTTAATATGACTCCTGGCTCCGGTACAACAGACGTTGGTGATGCTTCTTACTGCACACCTACAGCACAGTGCCACATGGCTACACAGATTATGGGTACACCAGGTCATAACTGGCTCCTCACAGGTCAGGGCAAGACAACTTATGCTCACAAGTCTATGCTTAATGTTGCAAAGGCTATGGCTCTTGCAGGCGCATATGCGGCTCATGATCCAGAAGCTATCAAGAGAGCAAGAGAAGAATTCCTTACAATCAACGGCGGCAAGTATGAATGCCCATTGCCAATGGACGTACCACCACTTAAGTAATACGAGGGTATAGAAAATGAACAAGAGAAATTTCGTTTGTGATTATATTGAAAATAACAGAGATATCTTTATCAATGCAGCTGACGCAGTCTGGGGATTTGCTGAACCTGGTATGGCTGAATATAAGTCTGCTGAATACCTTGAAAAGGTATGCGAAGAAAACGGCTTTAAGGTTACAAAGGGTGTAGCTGAAATCCCAACAGCTTTCGTGGCTGAATGGGGTGAAGGCCATCCAATCATCGGTTTCCTTGCTGAATACGATGCGCTTCCTGGTCTTTCTCAGGAAGGCTGCTGCAACGTACATAAGCCACTTGACGAAGCTAATACAGCATACGGTCATGGTTGCGGTCACCATCTCCTTGGTGCAGGCGCAATGGCAGGTGCATTTGGTCTCAAGGCATATCTTGAACAGAATAACATCAAGGGTACAGTAAGATATTACGGCTGCCCAGGTGAAGAATATGGCTCAGGTAAGGCGTTTATGGCTCGTGAAGGCCTCTTTGATGACGTTGACGCATGCTTCACATGGCATCCTGGTGATGGCAATGAAATCGTAACAGGCGGCAGCCTTGCTTGCTACAGCATTTTCTTCAAGTTTACTGGTAAGACAGCTCACGCGGCAGGCGCTCCACATATGGGCCGTTCTGCACTCGATGCTTGTGAACTTATGAACGTTGGCGTTAACTATCTTCGTGAACACGTTATCCCTGAAGCACGTATGCATTATGCATACACAGACGTTGGTGGCATTGCTCCAAACGTTGTTCAGGACCACGCAGGTCTTCATTACTTCGTAAGAGCACCTCGCGTTGCTGACATGATGGCTATTCTTGAAAGAATCAAGGATATCGCTAAGGGTGCTGCTCTTATGACAGGCACAACTGTTCAGGATATCACACACGAAGCACTTTCTGACTTTGTTCCAAATGATACACTCAACGTTATGGCTCATAAGGCCCTTACAGAAGTAGGTCTTTACGACCTTGACGAAAATGATATCGAAATGGCTAAGAAGTACAGAGAAGCTGTTTCCGATGAAGAAGTTATGAACTCTGTAAGAGAATTCAAGAGAAAGTACGGCAAGGATATTCCTGCTGACTTGTTCAACAGAGAAATCGCTCCACTCGTAAAGGTAGAGCTTGCTTCCAAGGGCTCCACAGACGTGGGCGACACATCCTACTGCACACCAACAGCTCAGTTCCACGTTGCAACTCAGATTCTCGGCACACCAGGTCACTCCTGGAAGATTACAGGTCAGGGCGTTACAAGCTATGCTCACAAGGGTATGCTTACAGCTGGTAAGGCTATGGCTCTTGCTGGTATCTACGCTCTTGAAGATCCAGAACTCTGCAAGAAGGCAAGAGAAGAACTTGATGCAAAGACAAACGGCGGCTACAAGTGCCCAATGCCTGCAGATCTCAAGCCAACAATCGGTTAATTGATTGACAAGGAGATATACTATGAACGATATTATTAAGAACATAATCGAAAGAAGAAGCTGCAAGAAGTATAAGGCTGATGCAGTTCCACAGGAAATCATTGAACAGATTATCGAAGCTGGCTTGTTTGCGGCAAGCGGTCAGGGCAAGCAGTCTCCTGTAATTCTCGCTGTATCCGATAAGGAAACACGTGATAAGATTGCGGCTATCAATACAAAGTATCATCCATTGCATCCGGATGATCCATTCTATGGTGCTCCTGTTGTGCTCGTTGTTCTTGCTCCAAAGGAAATCGGCACAGGCGTTCACGATGGCAGCCTTGTAATTGGCAATATGATGCTTGCTGCTCATTCTCTTGATATCGGCTCCTGCTGGATTCACAGAGCTAAGGAAACTTTCGAGGATGAAGAAGGTAAGGAAATTCTCAAGAAGGCAGGTCTTGAAGGTGAATACGTTGGCGTAGGTAACTGCATCATCGGTTACTCCGAAGTGCCAAATCCACCGGTAATTCCAAGAAAAGAAAATCGCGTTTACAGAGTATATTAGTCATAATAAAAAACACCTCATCGATTGATGAGGTGTTTTTAAATTCATAGTTTTTACAAAAGATCAGATATTTTATATACGTCGCCTGCGCCCATTGTGAGGATGATGTCGCCTTCATTGGCAATATCTCTGACAAAGCAAGCAATTTCATCAAAAGTCTTGAAGAAATGAGCGTTTGGAATCTTTTCGGCAAGCTGAGCGGAGGACGTGTTGTTTACGTTGATTTCACGTGCGGCAAAAATTTCTGCAAGCACAACGATATCTGCGTGGGAGAGAGCTTCTACGAATTCGTTGAAGAGAGATTCTGTTCTTGTGTATGTATGAGGCTGGAAAATGCAGATAGTCTTGCCTTCGCTCATAGCATCAGCCGCTTTGAGCGCGGAAACAATTTCGTTTGGATGATGAGCGTAGTCGTCAAATACACGCGCGCGGTTGCAAGTTGTCTTGTATTCCATACGTCTGCCCACACCTGTGTAGCTCTGAATACCCTTCTTGAAGGATTCACCGTCCACACCAAGATGAATTGCAACGGCAGCACTTGCAAGTGCATTCAATACGTTGAATCTGCCTGGTACGGAAAGCTTCACGTCGCAGTAATGGTTACCCTTGTGATAGATGGAGAAGCCAAAGAAGCCGTTGCTGTCCTTGACAAAATCAGCATATACGTCTGCAGAATTGGAAAGACCGAAAGTGATTACGTTGCGGTCTGTGTTTTCAATAACGCGTCTTGTGTTTTCATCGTCATAGTTTGCAACGACAACACCATCGTCAGGTACCTGATTTGCAAAATGTCTGAAAGATTCGATAATATCGTCAAGACCCGTGAAAAAGTCAAGATGATCGACGTCTACGTTGAGAATTACGGCGATAGTAGGGGAGAATTTGTGGTAGGAATTCTTATATTCACAAGCTTCTGCAACAAAAAGGTCTCTGCCGCCGATACGCATACTGCCGCCGATAGAAGCAAGCTCGCCGCCTACCATAATCGTAGGGTCAAGGTCGGACTTGAGGGCGAAAGTAGAAATCATGGAAGTAGTGGAAGTCTTACCATGTGTGCCGGCAACGCAGACTACGTTTTTATAGTCGTTCATAAGAACGCCCCACGCATCAGCTCTTTCGATGATAGGAATATTGTTTTCAAAACAATGCTGGACTTCGCAGTTGTTGTCAGGAATGGCGGCAGTTCTGATTACGAAGTCAACACCCTTCATATTTGCAGCATCGTGACCGATATAAGTTTTGATGCCCTTGCTTTCAAGCATGGCAAGAGCAGGGGAGTCACTTCTGTCGGAGCCATGTACGTTACAGCCAAGGTCCTTGAGAACGATAGCAAGGGAACGCATGGAAATGCCGCCGATGCCGATAAGATATACGTTAAGCTTATTATTTATAACATCACGCAAGGTAATATTCATTATTATCCTCCAGCTAAAATCAAAAATATGGATGTATACAAGTATATTATAATATATAATTATGAAAATATAAAGTATAATATTTGTATAAAACGAAAAAATTAAAATAATTATTAAAAAATGTAGCACAATCAGTGGACAAAACTTACTTTTTGTGATACATTATAATGTAGTACTTATAGTATACTATAAGTCTGCCCAAAATGCAAATATCTATTTGCAAAAAAGTGTCATACAATATTTTTAAATAGAAAGAAGGCGAAAAAAATGGTTCATGTAACCGTAAAGGAACTTACACTTAACGGTAGTGAGTTCATTGGCAAGGAAGTCCTTATCAAGGGTTGGGTCAGAACAACTCGTGACGTTAAGGCATGTGTTTTTGTAGAAGTAAACGATGGTTCGATCATCAAGAATGTTCAGGTGGTCGCTAATAATGATACAGACGTATATAATGTTGCAAACAGCCTCAATCTTGGCTCCGCTATCATTGTAAAGGGTGTAGTTGCTCAGTCTCCAAACGGCAAGCAGAACGAAATCGTAGCAACTGAAATCGTTCTCGAAGGTGACTGTCCTTCCGACTATCCACTTCAGAAGAAGCGCCACAGCGTAGAATATCTTCGTACAATCGGTCACCTCAGACCAAGAACAAATCTTTTCAGCGCAGCATTCAGAATCCGCTCTGTAGCAGCTTTTGCTCTTCACAAGTTCTTCAATGAAAGAGGCTTCATTTACTGTAACTCTCCTATCATCACAACAAGTGACGCAGAAGGTGCAGGCGCAATGTTCCAGGCAACAACATTGCCTATGAACAACGTTCCAAAGACAGATAAGGGCGAAGTAAACTATAAGGAAGACTTCTTCGGCAAGGCTTCTTATCTTACAGTTTCCGGTCAGCTCGAAGCTGAAATCTTTGCTCAGGCTTTTGCAAAGACATATACATTCGGTCCAACATTCCGCGCAGAAAACTCCAACACATCAAGACACGCTGCTGAATTCTGGATGGTAGAGCCAGAAATCGCATTTGCTGATCTTACAGATGATATGGACCTCATGGAAGAAATGATCAAGGAATGTGTAAAGTACGTTCTTGAACAGTGTGGTCCTGAACTCGAATTCCTTAACAACTTTGTTGAAAAGGGCCTTATCGACAGACTTACAGCTGTTGCAGAAGGTGATACATTCGTAAGACTCACATACACAGAAGCTATCGAAATTCTCCAGTCTGTTAAGGACAGATTCGAAAACCAGGATATTTACTGGGGCTGTGACCTTCAGAGTGAACACGAAAGATACATCACAGAACAGCACTTCAAGAAGCCTGTATTCCTTATCAACTATCCAAAGGAAATCAAGTCCTTCTACATGCGTCTTAATGATGACGGCAAGACTGTTGCAGCTTGTGATATGCTCGTTCCAGGTATCGGCGAACTTATCGGCGGCAGCCAGAGAGAAGAAAGAGAAGACGTTCTCAGAGCTCGTATGCAGGAACTCGGCCTTAAGGAAGAAAGCTACTGGTGGTATCTTGAACTCCGTAAGTACGGCTCCACAAAGCACGCTGGCTTCGGTATCGGCTTCGAACGCTTCATCATGTACCTCACAGGTATTTCCAACATCAGAGACGTTCTTCCATTCCCAAGAACTGTTGGTACAGCTGATATTTAATAGCTTAAGGAAAAAGGTATAATGGGTTATATTATTGGCATTGACGTCGGTGGCAGTACTACGAAAATCGTAGGCTTGCGTGACGGTGAGATTGTCAGCACTATCAACGTAAAGGCTGACGACCCTGTTACATCGGCGTATGGCGCTTTCGGTAAGTTTCTTAACGAAAACGAATTAAAAATTTCGGACATCGATAAAGTGATGTTCACAGGTGTTGGCTCGTCTTTCCTCAAGGATGAGTTGTATGGCATCAAGTGTGAGAAGGTCGATGAATTCCTTGCTATTGGCCTTGGTGGCAAGCATCTTTCAGGTCTTGAAAATGCTCTTATCGTAAGCATGGGCACAGGTACAGCGTTTATCAGCGTTGTCGGCGACAGCATTGCTCACGAAGGCGGTACTGGGGTAGGGGGTGGTACGCTCCTTGGCCTGGCAAACAAGATGATTGGTGTACGCACATTCGATAATATTATCGAGCTGGCTGAAAAGGG
>JAFYNW010000135.1 GCA_017547995.1 Clostridia bacterium
AATCCAACTTCCGTTGGGTGAAATCTGCTTCGCAGGTGAAATTCGCCGATGGCGAGTGAAATGTTTGCTGTGCAAACGTTAAGGTGTGACGTTGTCACATTATTCATCAAACCGTAGGGGAGGGTCTCTGCGCCCTCCCGCAAAATATTCCAACAGAAAGGAAAATCACCAATGCGAAAACTCAACTGTCTCCGTTGTGGCACAATGATGGAATATTTAGGAACAAAAGAGTTCCAGTTAGGACATAAAAATGCCTTTTTTGATACACATATTCAAGAAGGTGCCATAAAATTTGAACTTTACGAATGTCCGGAATGTGGAAAGAGCGAGCTATATAAAGCAAAAGAAGAGGAAAAACCAGAGCATCCTGTACGAATGAGAAAAAGAGGTTTTTAATATGCGAAAACTCAACTGTCTCCGTTGTGAAACCGAAATGAACTACGTATCCCGTGAAAAGTTCCAGCTTGGGCAGACAGGCTGGGTGCTGGGCGATTTGCCTAATCTTTTCGCAGGCGCTATGGAGCTTGACGTCTATTCCTGTCCACGATGCGGCAAGGTGGAGTTTTATCAGGTGCAGGAGGCGGAAAATCACGAGGATATGCTGCAGAAGCAATGTCCGCGCTGTGGCAGAATGCACGACTTCGATTATCCGAAATGCCCTTTCTGCAAATTTGACTACAATGAAAAACGCCGGTAAAATATTATAATCCAAAAGCCATCCGTAAAGGGTGGCTTTTCTTAATAATTACTTAATATTTATATGATGAATGTGGTTGTCCGTAAAAATGTACTGTCAATCTATCTTTATAGACAAAATAAATATATCTCGTCTGTATGTTTTATACAACTTAATGATAAAAATGACAGCGAAATTGTCGAATGTATATGCAGAAAGTCTGCCCTGATAAAATGACGTAACGGAAAATATGAACGCACCTTGAACAAAACGGCAGAAAATATTATTTAAGTGACATAGAGAAAGACTATAAAGTGTGATTACAAATGGTAATTTATAAGAAAATTGATTATATGTAGTATAATATTATAAAGCGATTTTTAACTTAGAAAACGCGATAAAATTGTGAAAATACGGCATACAAATATAAAAAGATGATAATTTAATGCATTTATTGTGGATATTTATATTGCAAAAGTTAAAAATTACCAAAGTTATGTTGCATAAAAAAGTTTGTGAAAGATTGTGAACTATTTTATGAATAAATTATTAATCTTCCATTGACTTTTCAGAAATTATGGTTATAATGGATAGTGAGCTTAATTGCTCAAGAAAAAATAATGTAAAGGAAAGAGAAAACATGAAAAAGTTTTTAGCTCTCACACTTGCTCTCGTGATGATGCTCTCCATGTTCGTTGGCTGCTCTTCTAAGGAAGAAGCTACAACTGCTGCTCCAACAGAAGCAGACGGCACAACAGCTGACAACACAACAGTTGCAACATCCGGCACAGAAAACATCCGCACAGACTTCGTTTACGGTACAGGTTTTGATATCGTTGGTTTCGACCCACCAGACTGTAACGACTCTTACTCCGGCGAAATGTTCACATACGTTTACGACAGACTCTTCCAGTTTGACTCCGAAGGTGAAATTCAGCCAATGCTCGTAGAATCCTACGAACAGCCATCTGACACAGAATTTATCTTCAAGATTCACGAAGGCGTTAAGTTCCACAACGGTGATGAACTCACAGCTGCTAACGTAGTATGGTCCCTCAACCGTGCTTCCCAGAACCCAAAGGCTAAGGCAAACTTCGAAACAGTTATCGAAATTTCCGAAGTTTCCAAGTACGAATTCAAGATCGTAACAGAAAAGCCATTCGTTCCACTTCTCCTCAACCTCGCTCACTCCCAGACTTCTATCCTTCACCAGGCAACTGTTGAAGCTATCGAAGCAGGCGACGGCGTATTCAACGAAACAAACATGATGGGTACAGGCCCAATGATGCTTGAATACTACAAGCCAAACTCCGAACTCAAGATGGTTCGCTTTGATGATTACTGGCAGGGTGCTTGCCGTGCTACATCCATCACACGTAAGATCATCCCAGAAGCTTCTTCCCTCACAATCGCTCTCGAAGCTGGCGAAATCGACTACATCAACGAACTCAACTCCATTGACATCGCTCGTGTAAGAGAAAACCCAGACCTCAAGACAGTTGAAATGGCTTCCGCTAACGTTGCTTACATGGGTCTCAACACAACAAAGGCTCCATTCGACAACGTAAAGGTTCGTCAGGCTCTCCAGTACGCTTCCAACAAGGAATCCATCGTTGAAGTTCTTTACGAAGGCTTCGGCGTTCCATGTAACTCCGTATTCCCAACAGTTGCTGTTGCTTATAACGATCAGCTCGATGCATACGCATACGACATCGAAAAGGCAAAGGAACTCCTCGTTGAAGCTGGCTACCCAGACGGCTTCGAATTCGAAGTAGTTGTATCCTCTGACATCCGTTCCCGTGCTGCTCAGATTCTCCAGCAGGACTACCAGTCCGTAGGTATCACAGTTAACATCGAACTCATGGAATTCGGTGCAATGCTCGACTACCTCTCCGGTAAGGATCATCAGGCTTGGATCATGTCCTGGTCCGGTTCCACAAACCCTAACTACACACTCACACAGAACTTCCACACAGAATCCGGCGGTGCTACAGGTAACCGTGGCTGGTACTCCAACCCAGAAGTTGACGCTATGATCGTTGAAGCACGTGGTGAATTCGACACAGAAAAGCGTAACCAGCTCTACAAGGATATCCAGGCTAAGCTCATGGAAGAATCCCCATGGATCCCACTCCTCCAGCAGACATACGTTGCAGGTATGGGTAAGGGCGTTGACGGCGTAATCATGTACAAGACAGGTTCCCGTTACTACCACCAGGCTGTTGTATACGAAGACTAATTCTTAGTTTGTAGTTAACAATTATTGCTAAACAAATCAAAGGCTATGACGAAAGTCATAGCCTTTTTTTATCGCTTTGCTCTCCTCATTGAGCAGGGCGGTACGTCATAAATGCCGTACCCTACACAATCTTGTCGGGACAATTCACGAATTGTCCGCGGTGCATTCGTGAATGCACCCTACATAAACCGTAGGGGAGCTGCTTGCCGCTCCCGCTTATAAAACGTGACTTGTCACACCGCAGTTATTCATTTTTTATTATTTACCATTCATCATTCATCAATCCGTAGGGGACCGACGTCCCCGGCGGTCCGCCTTATTCAATGCATCGCGGACACAACAATCTTATCTTCATTTTTGCCCCTTATTATATTGCAAAATCGGTCGGAAAGGTGTATAATTTTTACAGAATAAAAAAGTAAAGAAAGGTAATGAAATGAAGAAAAACAGCAAATTCACTATTTTCCTTATTATCCTGATGGGCTTCAACGCGGCGGCAAGCTTCGCTCATCCTGTCACACCTACGCTTATTGTAGAGCGCGGTCTTGACAGCTCCATGTTCGGTGTTGCGCTTGCGGCAATGATGACCTCCAACTTCCTCTTCTCGCCATTCTGGGGCAAGCTTTGCGCGTATATTCCAACAAAGCGCGTTATCCTTATCTGCAGCCTCGGTTATGCTGTCGGTCAGATGATTTTCGGTGCGGCAACAACTGAAGTTATGGTCGTTGGCGGCAGAATGTTCGCAGGTATTTTCACAGGCGGTGTTTTCACAGCCTTCTCCAACTACGTTATCAATACCTCCCATCCTGACCTTCGCGGCAAGAATCTTACTCTTATGGTAACTGTACAGAACGTCTGCGGTGCAGTGGGCTATTTCCTCGGCGGTATCATGGGCGTTGTGTCCGTTGAATTCGCATTCATCTGCCAGATCATCGTTCTTGCAGGTACAGGCATTTTGTTCTACATCCTCTGTGAAGATGATACTCAGTATAAGCACATCCCTGAAAAGAAGCTTTCCGTCAAGGATGCCAATCCTTTTGCTGCGTTTATGGC
>JAFYNW010000136.1 GCA_017547995.1 Clostridia bacterium
GAAAACCACCGAGGTCACTCAGCTCGTAAAATTCGCCCGTTGTCGTAAGCATACTTACAGCATAGCGGGGAATGGAGCTGCCCGACGTGACGTAGCTTTCGCTTGGTACAGTCGTTCTTTCGATAAAGCCTGACGTATACGTGATGTAAATCAAAGCGCCCGAATAGCTGGAAAGTTGCATGAGATTGATGCGGTAATTGTTTTCAATAGCCTGCTTTGCGATAAAGCCGCTTACGTCGTCAACCGAGGAAATGTAGCTGAGCGTACTTTCAGATGCTTTGTGAAGCGTATCGGCCAGAGTGAGCTGTTTTTCCTCGAGGGCAAGAGAATTGGTCTGCACAAAGAAGAGACCGCCGAGAATTGAGAAGGCTATGATGACAACAAGCCCGTATGACAGCATATATCGCTTGAAAAGTGAAGACATATACTATCCTTCAATCTCGAATTTGTAGCCTACGCCCCAGACAGTCTTGATTTCCCACTTTGTGCTTACGCCTGTCAGCTTTTCACGGAGACGCTTTACGTGTACGTCGACAGTTCTTGTGTCGCCGAAATAATCGAAGCCCCATACGTCGTCAAGAAGCTGAGCGCGTGTGAAAACCTTGTTAGGGGAGGATGCGAGGTAATAGAGAAGCTCAATTTCCTTTGGAGGAATTTCCATAACCTCACCCTTGATGATGATGTTATAGGAGCCCTTATCAATGATAAGATTGTCAAAATGAAGAATGTTGCCGGAGGATACAGTTTCAATGCGTCTGAAAAGAGCACGGATACGTGCGATAACCTCACGCATTTCGAATGGCTTTGTGATGTAGTCGTCAGCACCAAGCTCAAGACCTGTAACCTTGTCGAATGTCTGACTCTTTGCTGTAATCATAATGACAGGAGTTCTGTGGCTCTTTCTGATTTCACGCAATACTTCAAGACCGTCGACGACAGGCATCATGATATCGAGGATAACAAGGTCAGGGCGTTCACGCTTGAACTGAGCGAGTGCCTCGCCGCCGTTACACGCTACGTCAACCTTATATCCTTCCTGTTCAAGATAAATACGCAGAAGCTCACGGATATTGCCGTCGTCTTCCGCAATAAGAATACGTTTGCTCATATTTATATTCTCCTTCTGAAAAAGCAGATAATATTTTCATAGTTATAACATTCTAATTATACATTAAAATAAAAGAAAATGCACGATAAATTTACTAAATTTACAAATAAAACAAAAAGTAATTATTTTGCGGCATAATTCAGGCTTGCATGGAGCAGAAAATTTGCTTATCACTATTTACATTTTGCCAACTATACTGTATAATATAATAGAAAAATTATGTAGAAAGTGAGTTTTCAATATATGAAACTTGGTATAGTAGGTCTTCCAAACGTTGGCAAAAGCACACTCTTCAATGCTCTTACAAATCTTAAGGCACAGAGCGCAAACTATCCGTTCTGCACAATCGAGCCAAACGTTGGTATCGTAACAGTTCCGGACAAGCGCCTCGACGTGCTTGAAAAAATGTATAACTCCAAGAAGGTTGTTCCTGCAGTTATCGAATTCGTTGACATCGCAGGTCTTGTAAGGGGCGCATCCAAGGGCGAAGGTCTTGGTAATAAGTTCCTCTCCCACATCAGACAGGTTGACGTTATCGTTCACGTAGTACGCTGCTTCGAGGATATGAACATTATCCACGTTGACGGCTCCGTTTCCCCTGCAAGAGACATCGAAACAATCAATCTCGAGCTCATCCTTTCTGATCTTGAAATCCTCGAAAGAAGAAAGGACAAGACAATGAAGGCTCTCAAGGGTGATAAGACTCTCCAGTTCGAACTCGACACAATCAACGAGCTTATCGAACACCTTGAAAACGGCAAGACAGCACGTTCCTTCGAAGCAACAGAAGAACAGAAGGAAATCATCGACACAATCGATCTTCTCTCCTATAAGCCTGTTCTCTACGCAGCAAATATGAACGAAAACGAATTTGCAGGCGACTACCATGCAAACGAAATGTTCCAGGCTGTTGAAAAGATTGCAACAGAAGAAGGCTATGACGTTCTTCCAATCTGCGCAAAGCTCGAAGAAGAAATCTCCGAAATGACAAAGGAAGAAAAGGAACTCTTCCTCTCCGAAATGGGCTTCGAAGAATCCGGTCTTGACAGACTTATTCATAAGTCCTACAGCCTCCTCGGTCTCATCTCCTACCTCACAGCAGGTGAACAGGAAGTAAGAGCATGGACAATCACACGCGGCACAAAGGCTCCACAGGCTGCAGGTAAGATTCATTCCGACTTCGAACGCGGCTTCATCCGTGCAGAAGTTATCGCTTATGATAAGCTCGTTGAATGCGGCTCCATGGCAGTTGCGAAGGAACAGGGCCTTGTACGAAGCGAAGGCAAGGAATACGTATTCCAGGATGGCGACGTAGTTCTCTTCAGATTCAACGTCTAATCTCAGGATAAATCCCTGAATAAAGCACACGTCAGGTGTGTTCAAAAACTTAAATCTCAAGCGTAAAACGAAGCCTGCTCTCAGTGTGTCTGTGGGCAGGCTTTTTGGAAAACGTCCCCCTTTTCAGGCTCCCTTGTGTAAGGGGAGCTGTCAGCATAATGCTGACTGAGGGGTTGTTCTGTAAAAAGCGAATTGGAAAAAGAGGTAAGATGGAATATAAATCGACAAGTCTTGTGCCGAAAAAGGCCGATATTCTCATTATAGCAATGGCGGTTGTTATGGCTGTGGCTGTACTTGCGTTTTTCGCGCAGGGAGAAAGCGGCAGAGTGGCTGTCATACTGAGAGACGGCGTTGAAATAGACCGTATAAATCTGGACAAGGCTGAAAAAAGCGAAATCACAGTGGAGGGCGATTATACAAATACAATCCTCTGTGAAAATGGAAGCATTGGTGTCATCCATTCCGACTGTCCGGGCGGAGTCTGTGTGCAGAGCGGTATGATTAAGGATGCAGGAAAAAGCATAGTCTGTCTGCCTAACCGTATGGAAATCCGCATAACAGGCGCGTCGGATATCGACGTAATGGTGGGGTAGAGTATGAAAAATACACGTTCATATAAAATCGCCCTTTCGGCAGTACTTATCTCTCTTGCAGCGGCGCTTTCATACGCAGAAAGATTTATTCCGCTGGGGCTTATCGTCCCACTTCCAGGCATAAAGCTCGGTCTTGCCAACGTAGTAAGCATATTCGCGCTCTTCTTCCTCGGCTTCAGGACGGCATTTGTGATTCTCGTATCGAGATGCCTGATTACTTCGTTTTTCGGCGGCTTCTCATCGCTTATGTTTTCTCTTGTGGGAGGCATAATGGCTGTGATTATGATGGAGCTTTTGCGTAAATGCAGAATATTTTCAATATACGGCATCAGCATCGGAGGCTCGGTAATGCACGTAACGGGGCAGATTCTCACGTCGATGCTCATTATGAAATCATACTACGTATTATCATACTTGCCTGTACTGCTCGTTTCGGCAGTGATAACAGGCATAATAACGGCACTTATCTCAGCACAAGTGCTTAAAAGAGCCGAAAAGGCTATAAAATTATAGAGAATGGAGGATAAAATGCACAGCATTATCAATAAGTTTCTTGTAGAAGCTTTTAATGAAATATTGAAATCGGAAGAAATTTCCCTGAGCAAGGGCTTCAGAAATCTTTCGGTAAAGGAAATGCACGTCATTGAGGTGGTGTGCGAAGGCGAAAAGACAGGTGATAACATCGCCAATATCCTCGCCAAAAGACTTAAGGTTACAGCGGGCACGCTTACGACAGCCGTTTCTCTTCTTGAAAAGAAGGGCTATCTCGTCCGTGAACGTGATATAAACGATAAACGAATCGTCCGTATCACAGCCACAGAAAGCGGCTGGAAGGCTCAGGAATATCACAGACAGTTCCACGAAAAAATGGTCGGTGCAATTCTTGAAAAGCTGGACGAAGAAGAAAGCAAGGTGCTTGTGAAAGCTCTTGGTCACGTGACAGAGTTTTTCCGCAATGAATACAATCAGGACGTAAAGAAATAAAAAAGACTTCTTTTATAAAAGGTGCAATATGAAGAAGATTACAGTAAATACACAAACTGCATACGACGTGCTCACAGGCAGAAATCTCCTTGAGGACTGCAGAGATGATATGGCAAAAATCATCGAAGGCAGAAAAATCTGCATTATCTCCGATGAAAACGTCTGGAATATCCATGGCGAAAATGTGAAAAAGCATCTTTCGGCTATGGCTCAGTCGGTGTGCGTGTATAATTTTGCACCTGGTGAAGAAAGTAAAAATATAAATAATCTCTACGATATTCTTGAGTTTCTGGCAGAAAACGGCCTCAAGCGTAAGGACGTCGTGGTAACTCTCGGCGGCGGTGTCACTGGTGATCTGGGTGGCTTTGCCGCTTCTGTCTTTTTGCGCGGAATCAGGCTTGTGCATATTCCGACAAGCCTTCTCGCAATGGTCGATTCCTCTGTGGGTGGTAAAACTGCGATAAATCTTAAAAAGGGCAAGAATCTTGCCGGCAGCTTCTATCAGCCATCCATGGTGCTTTGTGATATCGGCCTTCTTGAAACCTTACCTTACGAAAACTATACGGAGGGCATGGCTGAAGTAATCAAGTATGCCGTGGTCTTCGATGAAAATCTGTTTGAAATCCTGAAAAAAGGTGAAAAAGCAGATGAGAATATAATCTCCCGTTGTGTCGACCTCAAGCGTATCGTGGTCGAAGAGGATGAGCATGATAACGGCAGCCGTATGCTGCTCAATTTCGGTCACACCCTTGGTCACAGCGTGGAAAAGCTGAGCAATTTCGGTATCTCGCATGGCAATTCCGTAGCTATCGGCATGGCGATTCTCACAAAGGGATGCCAGAAGCTGGGGTTGTGCGAGGATGGTACTTACGAAGCCTTGCTCGATATGCTGAAAATATATAATCTGCCGTACGACTGTGATTATTCGGCAGAAGAGCTTGTAAATGCAGCGAAAAATGATAAAAAGAGCGAAAGTGCAGGCATAAATCTCATTATTCCTGAAAAAATCGGCTGTTGCAAGGTGGAAAAAATGAGCTATGACAGGCTTCTTGAAATCGTGAAGGCAGGTAAGTAATATGAATATCACCATTTCAAAAAGCGATTTTTCGGGAAAAATCCAGATGGCTTCATCAAAATCCCATCTGCACAGAGCGCTTATATGCGCTTCTCTCGGCAATAGGCCGACGAAGCTTTATTATAACGGCTCGTCGGATGACGTTATTGCTACGATAAACTGCCTCAACGTGCTCGGTGCCAAGATAGACGACAAGGGTGAATACTTTGAAATAATCCCTGTTAAAGAGGCGAAGGGCGGTGTAATCGATTGCAACGAAAGCGGCTCGACTCTGCGTTTTATGCTCCCGCTTGTGTGTGCGCTGGGA
>JAFYNW010000137.1 GCA_017547995.1 Clostridia bacterium
GATATAAGAATCAGACCGCATAATATATTGAGTGTGATGCCTCGTCCCCCTGTCGCAGGAAGCTCAAAGCCAGCAAGTACGTTTACCGCGTCAATCTTGCCAATCTGCTCAAAAGGTATTCTCTTTGCACCTGTGTTTCCTATAACCCTGTTGCAGGTAGTACACTTATTTTTTTTCGAATCACAGAAAACGAACCAATGCTTTGTATTATCAAGCATATATCCTGTCGGAGCCGCGATTTCCTGCATATAATAGAGCTCGTGTTCCCTCAGAATAATACCCTTGGAGAGCGTTGTTTCAAAGAGAATATATCCGTTTTTATCGGTTGTATCTTCGGCAATCAAGCCGCCCTGCGCATTATAAAGACCAAAGGTTGCACCAGGCAACGGTAAATTGGTCTGTCCACAAGTCTTATACAAGTTGACACCGTAATACTTTGCGGAAATATTGATGTCCTTATATAATTTTTCCGTGCTGTCTGCCGAGATATTTTTACCCCATAGGGTGACAACCGCATAGTTTTTGTACTTAATACCGCCCGTTACGTCCCCGACGTTTTCAGGAAGCACCAGAGTAGCATCATAATCGAGTGTATACATAACCGGCTGCGGATTCTTAATAACAATATCGAGCACGTGCACCTTGTTTCCTTGCTCGTCTGTTACGTTACCCGTACCATCATAAGTGACTGTAAAGTCATCACCCTGCTTCAACGTCGTTACGTTTCCTTTTGCATCCTCTGCCTTGATTACAAGCGAACCGCTTATAAACGCCAGAGTATCAGTCATAACGTCGTGGATAGTCAGCGGTGAGCCATCTGTAAGCACCAGCTTGGCTTCGTTGACGGTAATCTGATAGTGGGCCGTGTACCCGTTAAAGTCCTGAGTCAGTTCTTTTTTGAATACGCCCGGAATCGTTACACTTGCATTGGTACCCTTTACGTATACTAATTCACTTTCACCTTCCGGTCTGTAATACACTTCAACTATGTTATGAGTATAATTTCCAGTTCCTCCATACTCCTGTATCAAAGGCGCGGCATCAGTTTCATAGACAAAAGTCATTGTTACGTCTTCATCCACTGTCCAACAGTGACAGAACTCAGTTCGAATATATTGTCCATTTTCTTTGTATGAATATTTTTCGCAACTGCCGTTCCAGAACTGACAGGTATCTTTATTACAATCACAACGATGGAGCAAAACAATACTTCTGCCGTATTCCACACCGGTTTCTTCTTCAATCGCAGGCCATGCATAGTGCCATGCAAAAATATCATTTTCCGTCGCATCCTGAATTCTCGGAACACTGATATTCTGTCCGTTATAATTCATAGTCGCTTCAGCAAGATGTGCATCATTTTCTATATAAGACACACGATTGCCTTGCTGGTCATGTACAGTCATATAATCCCCGAACATCCAATAATAGTCAGACTTTTTGCCCTCCTTCATACCAGGAATCGACAACTGAATTTCCCAGACAAACTTACCGCCTTCGGCATCCGATACAAACGTACCGGTTTTTTCTACTACGCCTTTAAAACCAGTCGTAACGTTTACCCAGCTGGATATAGTAATGTTATCAATACTTGCGCTGTTTTCATATCCGTAAGTACCAGCCGTATCTACCTGGTCAATAGTAGAGGTATATTTGATCCAATAATGACATTCGTTATCTCCAAGTGCAACTTTACTGCCTCCAGTAGTTATTACAGTCTGTGGCACTATATATGACCATTCATTTTCCGTCCAGGTAAAACCAGCATCGCCAACCTTAACAACCCACGAAGGCCAAGAATAGCCTCCATCAGGTCTACGCACCCCTGCAGTAATCTGGATGCCTGCGGCCATATCCGATTCTGTATAGCGGTGGACGCTGCTATGTTCGCCCACAACTATTCTGTCGGTAAGAGTGCTTCCAACAATTTTGGAGTTTTCGTGACCTATGATTTCAATAGTCCAGTAAAGTTTTGACGTATCCGGATAGTCTTCCGAACCATCGCCCGGAATAGCCCATTTGTAGAACTCTGTGGTCCCCTCCTCTTCAGGTGGCTTTTGTACGGTAACGGTAATTTCTCCGTCAAAAGGAATTGAATCTTGTTCTGTATCAAAGACAGCATCAAACTCAGCTGTGATGGCAACCTGTGTACGTTTGTCCATCTTTTCATTGAAATACATCTCAATAAGCCCTGTATCGGATATCTTCCATGTACCAACAACTGTGCCCGGGTTTGTTTCTGTCTTATCAAGAATAAACTCGCCCTCTCCGCCTTCTATACGCAAACCACTTGGCAGCTGATATACGTAATCGCCCGGTTCAATGCCGTTTGGGCTTGTGAAGGTGATACCGAGGCTGTATATTGCTCCATTCTGCACAACATACTGGCCATTTTCTTTCGGCACTTCTACACTGTTACTATCAGTCAATGTGATGAAATAAGTACCACCTCTGCCTTTTACATAGCTGACCAGATTTTCAGGAGCTGCTCGTGTGTTTTTAAGAGTATACGTCCGAACCGCTTCGATTTCTTCCTGCGGCTCTTCTATGCTTTCTGCATAAATAGTGACGATTGGGCCATCCGATATACCATGCTCTTCTTCGATAACAGTTTCATCAATGATTTCTTCTGTCACCTCGCCCTGCATATCTTCAGGAATGATTTCATCTGTCACTTCAGCCTCGTCTTCAGGCTGTGTTCTTTCTATTACACCCCATCCTTCGATGGAGTTATCATTCATCATGATTATTCTGCCGCTTACAGCATCATCCACGTCCCCGCCGATGACGTAAATCGTGGAATTCTGCACCTCGGCAACGATGCCTGCCGTGTTATCGTCAAAGAAGATAACATCGCCAATCTGCGGAGTATATTCACCTACGGCAATATATTTGCCCTGCTTGTCCCACAAGCCTGCCATTGTGTCTGCACCCGGGCTGACAGGATATTCATCGGTATCCGCGCCTGCATATTCAAGGCAGAATGAGACGAACATTGCCGACCAGTCACTGTATGGTGCGCCATACCACGCGCCGTATCGGGTGTACCCATGACGGACTCCGTCACCATCAAGTTCGTAATTGAGCTCACTTTCGGTGTATCCCACCTGAGTTTTTGCTATGCCCACCAAATCCTCATACAATTCGCCTGTGTACGGATATTTTTCAAACATAGCCGACCAGTCAAGCTGATTTTCCACGTCGGCCTTAGGATCGGAATAACAGGACATATCGTGGATATGCTCATTATATCCGCATATACGTTCCCGCTGCCAGCAATCATCACCGTGGACGTGCTGTGGCTCTTCAGGCTCATATTCAATGGTGATAACCTCGGTTTCTTCCCCGTCGGCCGGCACCACTTCCTCTTCCTGCGGCTCTTCGCATTCATAATCGCAGACAAGTACAGCTTCTGCAAGGCACTCTTCTGTATGCTGATGCTCCTCCCATCCGCAGCCTGCGCTGTTTGCCATCGTGATACCCGTCATTCGCAGATTCCACGAAACGCCCACCGCAACAAAAAGCGACAATACAGTCAGAATCGCTGCAGCACGGCGCCAACGGCGCTTTTCAATATTCAGTTGTAACAAATATTGCTCAACGATTCCCATAAATACTCGTCCTTTGCGTTAAAACGCTTTACTTGCTAAAATAACGTAATTGTTCTGAATGGCCATATACGGAAAAATACTTTTCCGACAA
>JAFYNW010000138.1 GCA_017547995.1 Clostridia bacterium
GGGACATTCGTGAATGTCCCCTACGGGTTAATGAATGATGAATGGTGAATAATTAAAAATGAATAATTTCGGTATCTTCGATGGATTTGTCAGGGCGGGACGTCATAAATGCCGTCCCCTACATCAAATCTAAAGACCCCTTTGTGTAAAGGGGGCTGGCAGCAAAGCTGACTGGGGGATTGTCACCTATTCAATGTGACTTGTCACACCACAACTATTCATTATTCACTCTTCACTCTTCACTACAACGGGACGTCGAGGGCGCCGTCCCCTACAAATGCCTTCTCTTGTGAGAGAAGGGGGACCACGAAGTGGTGGATGAGTAGTAACCATCCCTCTGCGGACGAGCACTGCTCTCCCCTACAAGATCACTCCCTACCTGATGCATCGCAGACACATCAATTATTCATTCTTCATTTTTCATTATTCATTGGACGAGCAATGCTGTCCCATACATCCCACTTCCCCGGTGCTTATTATTTTATATAATATGTATATGCATTTTCTACAAATTTTTTCATCAGATATAACAAAAATGAAAAAACATAGGGATTTTTGATTTCACTTGTGATATAATGTTATAGGTGGTAATAGTTTTTCACGAAAACTTTGCCTTCGGAAATATGGTTTTGGTGCAAAAGGCAGAAATTTGGATTTTTGTGCTGTTTTAAGCCTGTTCCGATAAGTTTTTTATTGATTTCACACTGCATTTGTGGTATAATAAGAAAAATTTACGAACTTATAAATTATTGGAGGATATATGAAACATCTGCTTACTCTCGCTGACCTTTCTGTTGAAGAAATCAACGCTATTCTTGACGATGCACAGGGCTTTTGTGATGGCACTTTGAAGTGTGATCTCAGCGGTCGCATTGCTGTAAATTTGTTTTTGGAATCATCAACTCGTACTCAGTACAGCTTTAATGTTGCCCAGGAAAAGCTGAACGTGCGAGTTCTTTCTTTTAATGCGGCAGCTTCTTCCCTCAACAAGCAGGAATCTTTCTACGATACAGTTAAGTTCTTCGATGCTGTCGGCTGTGATTTCCTCGTTATCAGAAGCCCTGAAGTTGAATACTACAAGCAGCTTATCGGCCACGTAAACGGCGCTATCCTCAACGCTGGCGACGGCACAGGCAACCACCCAACTCAGTCTCTTCTCGACCTTCTCACAATCCGTCAGGAATTCGGCAAGTTTGAAGGCCTCAAGTGCTGCATCTGCGGTGACATCGCTCACTCCCGTGTAGCTCATACAAACTTCGAAGTCATGAAGCGTCTCGGTATGGAAGTTGTAACGTCCGGCCCTGATATGTTCATGGAAGAAGGCATGAACTTCGAACCATTCGAAACAGCTCTTGCAACTTCCGACATCGTTATGATGCTCCGTGTTCAGCACGAACGTCACGATGGCTCTGTGAAGTTCGACAAGGAAGAATACAACAAGAACTACGGTCTCACAGTTGAAAACGTAGCCAAGATGAAGGACAACGCTATCATCATGCACCCAGCTCCATTCAACAGAGGCGTTGAAATCGCTGACGACGTTGTTGAATGTGAAAAGGCTCGCATCTTCAAGCAGATGACAAACGGCGTATACGTAAGAATGGCTGTTCTCAAGAGAGCTGTGGAGGACTAATATGTTAACTATCAAAAACGGTAAGGTATTCATGGGCGGCAGCCTTGTGAATGCCGATATATATATCGAAAACGATACAATCACTCAGATTGCACCGGGCCTCGAGCCAAAGGGCGAAGTGATTGATGCAGCAGGCAAAATCGTTTCCCACGGCTTCATCGATATGCACGTGCATCTCCGTGAGCCGGGCTTTGAGCACAAGGAAACAATCAAGACAGGCTCTGCTGCCGCTGCAAAGGGTGGCTTCACAACAATCTGCCCTATGCCAAATCTCAACCCTGTACCTGATACAGTGGCTAACGTACAGGACCAGCTCGACCTTTACGAAAAGGACGGCTGCATCAATATCTTCCCATTCGCTTCCATCACAATGGGCGAAAAGGGCAAGGAAATCGTAAACATCATCGACATCGCGCCTTACGTCACAGGCTTCTCTGACGACGGCAAGGGCATCCAGACAGAAGAAATGATGGACAAGGTCATGATGATTGCAGGCGAAACAGGTGTGCTCATCTCCGCACACTGCGAAGACGAAGCTCTTCTTAACGGCGGTTACATCCACGAAGGCGTATACTCCAGGGCAAACGGCCACAAGGGTATCGTAAGTGAATGTGAATACGGCCAGGTTGTACGCGATATCGCTCTTGCTGAAAAGTACGGCGCAAGATACCA
>JAFYNW010000139.1 GCA_017547995.1 Clostridia bacterium
ATCGGCGAAATCGTAAATGAAAACTTCGGAGACGGCAAGGTTGTTGCCTGCGCAAATCTCCCTTATTACATCACAACTCCTGCTATTTCCGCTCTCATTGAGGCTGGCTGCTTCAAGTCGATTACCGTTATGGTACAGCGCGAAGTGGCAAAGCGTATCTGCTCAAAGGAAAACACAGCCGACTACGGCGCGTTTACTGTTTACGTAAATTACTACACAAAGCCAAAGATTATTCTCGACGTGCCTGCAGGATGCTTCATTCCTGCGCCGAAGGTTGACTCTGCCGTTGTCAGAATGGATATTCTCGACGAGCCTTCTGTTAAGGTGAACGATGAAAAGCTTTTCTTCAAGGTTGTAAAGGCGGCTTTTGCTCAGCGCAGAAAGCAGCTTGTCAACTGCATCAACATGGCTTTCCCTTCCATTTCCAAGGATATGTGCGGCAAGATGCTGACAGAAATGGGTCTTTCGGCTACTATCCGCGGTGAAGCACTCAGCGTAGAACAGCTCGGTCAGCTTTCCGACAAGATTGGCGAGGCGCTCAATGGATAAGACTTTCACACTTTTCCTCGTCTGCTATATTCTTGCGGCAAACGTTGTGGCATTTGCCATGTATGGTCTGGATAAGTACTATGCAAAGCGCGGCAAGTGGCGCATTTCTGAGAAGGCTTTGCTTCTGGCGGCGCTTCTTGGCGGTGCATTCGGCGCTTACGCGGCTATGAAAACATTCCGTCACAAGACAAAGCATCTGCAGTTTACAATCGGTGTGCCTGTCTGTATGGTAATCAACATTGCGGCTGCAGCATATCTGCTCGGTAAGTAAAAAATTAAGACTGTCCATAAGGGCAGTCTTTTTGTTTTGCCTTTGGCAACGATGTATTTGTGTTCGCGGTGGGATCAAGCCCCCTACACATATTGTGTAAATAGTTGATGAATATTTTGCGGGACGCCGAGGGCGTCGTCCCCTACAATTCTGCGTCATTCTGAATCTCGTTACGAATCTCCTGCGGTTTGATGTATATCCGGGAGCGGCAAGCAGCTCCCCTACGGGTTAATTGTTGTATCTGCAATGCATTGTATAGGCAGCAACCCCTCCGTCACGCCGTGACACCTCCCCCTCAAGCGGAAGGCTCGGGACGCCGAGGGCGTCGTCCCCTACATGAATGATGAATGGTGAATAATTAAGGATATATATCTGTGGATAATTTTATGCAAAAGAAAAAACAGCAACTTCCGTTACTGCCTTCTTAATATAAAAGCCCCGCGAGTACCGCTTCACAGTCTTAAACCCGCTTATGGTAGCAGGTGGGCAAGCTGTCACTCATATCAATTGCTTCCAACATCCAACGCAAGCATCGGGAGGCCTGCAAACAAATCGTGAACGCGCAATCCCGTTTAAGAACTTTGTGGATTTAAATTATGTGATGGGCGAGCACCGCAGGGATTTTAACTATATTATTCTTCGTCCTCTTCTTCGTCTTCGAACATATTTTCAAGACGTTCTGCGAAGATATCGAAAATCTTCTGTTCTTCTTCTTCATCTTCGATGGAAACGAGGATATCTTCGTCAGATTCTTCGTCGTGTTCAATCTTCAGAACGAGAAGCTCGTATTCATCGAGGTCGTCTGCATTTGCAGGAAGAAAAGCCATATATGTTTCATCGCCGATTTCGTAAGTATCGAGATGTTCGAGAGCGATTTCGTTACCGTCTTCGTCTGTGAGAGTATAGATGTTATTGCCGAATTCGTTTTCCATTTAGAACTCCATTCATTTTTCTCTTGATTTATTGTCTTCATTATAGCACATTTTATACGAAAAATAAAGAGATTTTTGCTTGGCAGATTTAACATAATTTTTTTGGAAAATTTGGGAGTGGTTTGCAAATAAAGTGCTTGACACCGATATTTTTATAAGAATTATCTTGATTTTTTTACCGAAAAGGTTTATTATATTTAATAGTGAAAAATATTTCAGATTTTTCAAAAAAATGCTTGACAAAGCGAATATGATATGGTAATATATTAGAGCAAAAGAAAGTAGAAGTAACCGCTTCTCACCCTCATTTAACGTAAGAAAGGGTTAACATTGGACAAACAACTTCCCCCAGGGGAATCAGTGTGTAGATGTGCGAGCGGTTTCCGCTCGCTTTTTTAATTTTTCAGGAGGTGCTAGACCATTAGTACGAAAGAACATTTGATCAATGAAGAGATCCACGTCAAGGAGGTTCGTCTCATTGGCGAAGACGGCGCCCAGTTGGGTATTGTAGCAACAGCAAAGGCTCTCGAACAGGCTGAAAAGGCAGGTCTCGATCTGGTTATGATCGCACCTAAGGCCGAACCACCTGTATGCCGTGTTATGGATTACGGCAAGTTCCGTTTTGAGCAGATCAAGAAGGAAAAAGAAGCTAAGAAGAATCAGAAGGTCGTAGAAGTTAAGGAAATCCGCTTCTCACCAAAAATCGACGTTAACGACTTCAACACAAAGCTTAAGGCTGCGCAGAAGTTCCTTACAAACGGCGACAAGGTTAAGGTTTCCGTAAGATTCCGCGGCAGAGAAATGGCTCACACACAGATAGGTGCAGATCTTCTTGCGAAGTTCGCCGAAGGCGCACAGGGTTTTGGTATTCTTGAAAAGGAAGCAAAGCTCGAAGGCCGTCAGATGATCATGTTTTTAGCACCTGACAAAAAGAAATAAACAACCGTAAAATTCAGGGAGGAATAAACCATGCCTAAGATTAAGACACATAGCGGTGCAAAGAAGAGATTTAAGGTAACAAAGAACGGTAAGGTTAAGATGAACAGCGCTAACCGCCGTCACGACATTAAGGGCTGCAAGTCCACAAAGCAGAAGAGACATCTCCGTAAGGCTTCTTACCTCGGCTCTACAACATCCGCAAACGTAAAGCGTCTCGTACCTTACATGTAATCGTAAACGAACGAACACCACTTTTTAACTTAAGATCAGAAGGAGATAAATAGATATGGCAAGAGTAAAAGGCGCAATGATGACGCGCAAGAGAAGAAAGAAGATCATTAAGCTCGCTAAGGGTTACTGGGGCGCTAAGAAGAACCACTTTAAGGTTGCTAACCAGCAGGTTATGAAGTCCCTCAAGTACGCTTACGTTGGCAGAAAGAACAAGAAGCGTGACTTCAGAAGACTCTGGATCACACGTATCACAGCTGCTTGCAAGCTCAACAACATCAACTACAGCCGTTTCATCAACGGTCTCAAGAAGGCTGACATCACACTCAACCGTAAGATGCTCGCTGAAATCGCTGTTAACGACGCTAAGGCTTTCACAGCTCTCGTTGAAAAGGCAAAGGCTGCTTTGTAATTCATAATTACAGCTAAATACAGAGCAATCAGGATATCCTGGTTGCTCTTTTTTGTTGCTTGTTTTTACTGCGGGACTTGTCATTCCAATCCTTGGCGGGAGGGCGCAGAGACCCTCCCCTACATATAATACTGTCATTACCTCTTTACATTTTACTTTTCTTCGTGCTATACTGAAGGTAACAATAAATATACGAGAGGTATGGTTATGAAAAACTTTTTCTATGACATCGGCACTAAGATTTATTTCGGCGAAGGCTCTATCGAAAACCTCGGCCCTGCCATCAAGCCTTATTCCGACAAAGTCCTGCTCTGCTATGGTGGTGGCTCTGTCAAAAAGACAGGCGTTTACGATGACGTTGTAAACTCTCTCAAGGCGAGCGGCATCGAATGGGTTGAGCTTTCGGGTATCGAGCCAAATCCACGCGTCACAAGCGTCAACGAGGGCGTACGTCTCTGCCGTGAGCATAATATCACAGCTGTCCTCGCAGTGGGCGGCGGCTCGACTATCGACTGCTCCAAGGTCATCGCCGCAGGTGTTGCTTACGAAGGCGATGCATGGGATTTAGTCATCGGCAAGGCATCCATCACAAAGGTGCTTCCTGTTTTCTCCGTCCTCACACTCTCTGCAACAGGCTCGGAAATGGACCCTACTGCCGTTATTTCCAATATGGATACCAACGACAAGCTTGGCGTAAAGCACCCTGATATGCGTCCTGTGGCTTCCATTCTCGACCCTAAATACACTTATACTGTTTCAAAATATCAGACTGCGGCAGGCACAGCCGACATTATGTCTCATATTTTCGAAATCTACTTCAGCACAGTAAAGTCTGCCTATATTGCCGACAGAATGGCTGAAGCTATGCTCAAAACCTGCATCAACTATGGTGTTGTTGCGGTAAATGACCCTGAAAATTATGAAGCAAGAGCAAACCTTATGTGGTGCTCAAGCCTTGCTATCAATAATCTCCTCAGCTACGGCAAGGGCACAGCGTGGAGCGTCCATTCGATGGAGCATCAGCTGAGCGCATACTATGACATCACTCACGGTGTCGGCCTTGCAATTCTCACACCTCATTGGATGAGATACGTACTCAATGAGGAAACTGTTGATAAGTTTGTCGAATACGCAAAGAACGTCTGGGATATCGACTGTGATGGCGACAAGTTTGCAGCAGCAAACAAGGCTATCGACAAGACTGCTGAATATTTCAAGGCGATGGGCATCCCTATGACGCTTACAGAAGTGGGCATCGACGAAACTCACTTCGATATTATGGCCGAAAAGGCTGCCGCAAAATATGCAAATATTTTCGTACCGCTCACAAAGGAAGACGTAAAAAATATCTACCGCATGAGCTTGTAAGCCACCCTTATGATTTTCAGACAATTACGCGAGTTTCCTCAGTATACTGAGGAGCTTCTCTATAAAATGTCGGTCAATTCCGACTGGACAATAATCTGCGACTGGCTCAAAGAGCAGACCGTGCTGACTTTTAAGGATACGCTCCCCGATATCACTCTTGCCTTTGAAAACGACGAGCTTATCGGCTTTTACGTCATCACCGGATATGAGATGATTAAGGAAAAGCTGGACATAACGCCTTTCCTCACCCAGATTCTCATTTTTGACGGCTATCGCAAGAAGGGCTACTCTGTGCCGATGATTA
>JAFYNW010000140.1 GCA_017547995.1 Clostridia bacterium
AAGTTCGGCGATAAGATTGAATATATGATTCCTGCAGTTATGATTTTCTTCGGCATCCTCGGCTCCACAATGGGTATGAGCGAAGAAACATACGGCCTTATCCCTGCATTCGTAGGTATCGCAATCGCACTCGGCTACGACGCATTCGTCGGCACATGTATGACGTACGTTGCAGCTTCCACAGGCTTTGCATCCGCAACACTCAACCCATTCACAATCGGCGTCGCAATGAGCGTTGCTGAAGTTGAATATCCATACGGTCTCCCATACCGTATCCTCATTTTCTGCATTTTCGAAGCTATCGTAATCGGTTACGTATGGCGTTACGCAAGAAAAATCAAGGCTGACCCTACAAAGTCCCTTCTCTACGGCACAAAGCTTAATATGGCTGAAGGCGTGGCAACTAAGGAAGAACTCATCAATGCAAGAATGACAAAGCGTCACGTTGCTTGCGTAATCGTATTCATCATCACAATCTTCTTCCTCGTATACGGCACACTTCAGTGGGGCTGGTACATCAATGAACTTTCCGCTCTCTTCCTCATCGCAATGATCGTTTCCGGTCTTGTCGGCGGTATGGGTGCAAACGAAATCGCAAACAATTTCGTCAGAGCTGCAAAGGATATGATGTTCGGCGCAATGGTAGTTGGTCTTTCCAGAGGTATCGTAGTAGTTCTCAATCAGGGCAACATCATCGATACAATCATCTACGGTCTTTCCACACCACTTCTCACACTCGGCAATGCAATGGGCGCACTTTCCCAGTACGTTTCCGCAATGGGCATGGTATTCGTACAGAATATCGTCAACTTCTTCATCGGCTCCGGCTCCGGTCAGGCATCCGCAGTTATGCCAATCATGGCGCCTCTCGCTGATATGATCGGTGTTTCCCGTCAGACAGCAGTTCTCGCGTTCCAGTTCGGTGACGGCTATTCCAATATGTTCTGGCCAAACGGCATTTTCCTCATCTCCGGTCTTATGGGCGCTCCTGCGGGCAAGTGGTTCAAGTTTGTTGCTCCGCTCTTCGGAATCCTCTTCGTATTCCAGCTCATCTTCATCTGCGGCGCAGTTGCAATCGGCTTCTAAAAAATATACAGAATATACACAAATGGGAGGGTGGATAACCCTCCCGGTTTTAAGATAAAGGATAACTGAAATGATTAACGAATTAAAGAATAAGGCTTTTGCTCTTGCAGAAGAAAACATTGAACTTTACAATCACGTATGTGATGAAATCTTCCGTCACCCTGAAATGGGCAACGAAGAATATTATTCCTCCCAGTTCCTCGTAACTGAAATGGAAAAGCGCGGCTTCACTGTGCAGTATCCATACGGCGGCCTCGATACAGCATTCCGCTGTGAAATCGGCTCCGGCTCCCCAAAGATTGCTTTCCTCGCTGAATACGATGCACTTCCTGGCTACGGCCCAAACAAGGACCAGCCTGGTCACGCTTGCGGCCATAACTGGATTGCAGCTTGCACATTCGGTGCGGCTGACGTACTTGCTCAGCTCAAGGAGCACTTCAACGGCACTATCGTTTATATCGGTACTCCTGCTGAAGAAGGCACAGGCGGCAAGGTTGACCTTGTAAATGCAGGCTGCTTCGACGATATCGACGCGGCATTCCAGATGCATCTTACAGGCGGCGGCTACAAGACAGAGCTCAACGGCTCATCTCTCGCTATCGACTCCCTCGAATTCACATTCGAAGGCAAGGCGGCTCATGCGGCAGGCGCTCCATGGGATGGCATCAATGCTCTCGATGCGGCTTATCTTATGATTAACGGCATCAACGCTCTCCGTCAGCACGTAAAGCCTGATACACGTATTCACGGTATCATCGCAGAAGGCGGTATGGCTCCTAATATCGTGCCAAATCACTCTGTTTACAAGGTATTCTGCCGTGCGGCTGACAGAGATTACCTCAATACAGTAACTCAGAAGGTCATCAACTGCGCTAAGGGTGCTGAGCTTATGACAGGCGCAACAATGACTTACCGTTATTATGAAAACTCCTTCGATAACCTCAACTGCAACCCTGTCCTCGTTGAAGCTATGGCTCAGAATCTTACAAATATGGGCTATACAGATTTCAATAAGGAAAAGAAGGAGCCATCCGGCTCAACAGACCTTGGCAACGTTTCCAGAGTTGTGCCAACCTGCTACGTTTCCATCAACGTTGAAAATACAGACGGCAGCACTTGCCATAACGAAGCATTCCTTGCTCACGTAAACGGCGA
>JAFYNW010000141.1 GCA_017547995.1 Clostridia bacterium
CTGTAAACGTCGTTTTCCATATCGATGGTATTGATAGGCTCGATAAGACGGTCGGTCAACTTGCCTGTGATGAGGTTGGAAATGAGAAAACACAACAGAAGGATACACGCTACAGAAACTGATGCACGCGTAAAAAGGTCTTTCACGATGTCGGTTGTTTCGGACAGACGGAGGATATAGCCATCGTTGAGCCTGATTGCATAGTAATAGGTCTCGTTGCCCAGGCTTTCCGAATAGCGTCTTGCCTCACCCCAGCCATTCTGCGCCGCCTGGATGACCTCAGGTCGCTCAATATGGTTGTCCATATCAATGGCATTGGTAAAGCTATCGTACTTTACATCGCCTTCATTATCGATAACCGTAACGCGGATTCTGTCATTGATAAGCTTGACCTCTTCAGCATATTGTCCGTTGTCGGGCGCGAGATTGAAACTCATTTCCATAAGCTCGGCAATTGTACGTACCTCGCGCTCCATCTGCTCTGTGAATACCTCGTAGAATACGAAAGCGAAGCAGATGCCCGTCATAATGATGGCGATAGCACAGACGCAGAGGAAGTTGATATTTATTCGTTTTTTCATATTATTCCCCGAATCTGTAGCCGACACCGCGTACTGTTTCGATATACTTGCTCATCTCACCCATCTTCTGTCTGAGGGTCTTGACGTGCACGTCGACAGTACGGCTTTCGCCTTCAAAATCCCAGCCCCACACCACTTCGATTATGCGGTCACGGCTGACAACCTTACCCTCGTTTTCCATAAGCAGTCTGAGCAGCTCGAATTCCTTGAGGGTGAGATTGACCGCTTCTGTGCCCACGTTGACCATACGCTTGTCAAGGTCGATAGTGACGTTATGGGATGAAAGAATGGTCTTATTTACGCTCTTTTTAGCCCGTCTGCGGAGATGAGCATTGATGCGTGAAATAAGCTCGAGGACGGAAAACGGCTTTGCCATATAATCGTCGGCGCCGCTGTCAAGCCCCTTGACCTTGTCAAACTCCGAGCTTTTGGCCGTCAGCATAATGACGGGAATATCTTCAAGTGCCGCATCAGCACGGATTTTTTTAAGGACAGAAAGTCCGTCTTCGTCGGGCAGCATAATATCGAGAATCACAAGGTCGGGAAGGTCAGCCTTGACGGCATCGATAAATCCTGCCGCTCTTTCGTAGCCGACGGCATCAAAGCCCTGCGAAGCAAGGGCATAACAAATCAGACCTCTGATATTTTCATCATCTTCAAGAATATGTATCTTTGCCATAATATGCCTCCTGTGATAGCATTGGGGCAGACAAATCCATATCTGCCTATTATAATTATACTACATTTGTTTTCAACTTCCAAGTCTTTTTATAAAAAAGGACCTGCATTCAGCAAGTCCTTTCTGCGCTACTTATTATTCGTTGTGGCGTGAGTTGTATTCTCCGTCATATCAAGAGCATCCTCGATGGCATTCTTGCCGTCCTCGATGCCCTGCTCGACAGCATCCTTGCCCTCTTCGATAGCATCTTCAAGTGCATTTGTCGTAGCCATTGTTGTGCTTTCCGTGTTGTTTGTCGTTGCACGCGTTGTGTTTTCCGTCTTGTCCTTACGGCTTGTACATCCGGCAAAAACTGCAAGACAAAGCGCGCACACAAGGGCTATGCTTATGATTTTTCTCATTTATATTCTCCTTTCAGCTTATTGCATACGGGTTTCAGATATAGTTTGTGCAGAAACGAGGAAAAAATCAAAAAATCATATTGTAATTTTTGTATTGACATTTGAAAATATACCCGTATAATTATTCTGTTGGAGGTGAAGTTATGGAAGAAAAAATTGCACAGCTTGAGGAAAAGCTCAATCAGCTTGAGCTTCTTGAGCATCAGGTGCGCGCCACCTTTCTCGCTATAAGCGATGAAGCGAAAAACAAAGAAAAATATGAATATGGTCAGCTTGTGCCTTATCTGCCTGAAGAAAAGGTTATTTGTATGCCTGAGCATAATCTCAATATAATCCGCGAGAAAAATTATAAGTCGTACGATGCCATGCCTGACGTATACAAGGATTTCCATTCCTATGCAGAGTATGTCGAAGGACATTCCGCGCCTCACGGATATCCTAATAAGGAATATGATATGGGCGTCAACACAAGATTCACCGGGATAATGATGGAGCTTATGATGTCTGCTTTGCTCGCCACTTTCGGCGGACTTGTTTTCGGCTTCCCTGTTATGTGGCTGACAGATTTTCCTTTCTGGAAGTCCTTTGCGCTCGTGGCGCTTGGATTTGGTATGCTCTTTACGATTTCTGCCATGAGAGATAAAATCAGACAGAATAACGCGAAAGAGCCGCTTGATGATATGGATTATCTCGTTGAAAAGGCAAAATACGAGGCTATCGTAGATGAGCGAAACAAGAAGCTTGCACTCGAGCGTGAAGTTCTCGATGAATGCAATAAAAAGCTCGATGAAATCCGCAAGGCTAAAAATGCTATCAAAGAAGGACTGAGCATATTGAAAAAGGACGGTAATTAACCGTCCTTTTTATTTTATCCATATTGTGCTTCGTTAAGAGGTTTATCCCAATGGATGATGCCATTCATTGAATTGGCTATTTCGTCTGCCGCTGCCCTTACCTGTGCCATACATTCTTCGTCTCTCTTTTTGGAGCGGCGTCCTTTTGTATTGAGTAATTCTTTAAGCGCGCAGGCATCATAGCTGATGGCAAAGTCCTCGTCATCCGTATGCGGAAAGAAGGTTACACCAACCTCATATTTAATATTGCCGCTGTCGCTTTCGGCTGTCAGCCATACGGCTGCGCCCCTTCTCGCAGTGCCGTTAAATACGCACTCTGCTTCAAAATATTGTTTATAGACGTCTATGGTTTTCATGAGAAGCACCTCTGACAAGTATTTTTACTTATTATAGCATTATGAGGAAATGCAGTCAAGGTTTGGTATAAGGACTCTTTTTAAAGGACACACTTTCTTGTTTTAATATATAAAAACTTTTTCAGGACACACCCACGGACACAGGCACAAAAAATAACAGGGAACGAAATCAATCGTTCCCTGTCAGAAGAGTCAGTATTCAATGCTTTTTATTTGCCGAAGTATCTCTTGAGGAGACCGTCGAAGCCCTTACCGTGACGAGCTTCGTCCTTTGCCATTTCATGCACTGTGTCATGGATAGCATCGAGGTTCATTTCCTTTGCCTTCTTAGCGAGTTCGAACTTGCCGAGTGTTGCGCCGCATTCTGCGTCTGCACGGAGCTCGAGGTTCTTCTTTGTATCTGC
>JAFYNW010000014.1 GCA_017547995.1 Clostridia bacterium
TGCCTGTTCACCATTATCAGGCTGAGCAACGAGAAGAGATTCTGTATCTACACCAAGAGCCTTGGCATAAACAGGGTCAAGTGCGTGTTCAGCATCGATAAACGCTGCTTCGCCGCCTGCCTTCTGTGCTGCAGCAATGATAGAAAGTGCAACAGTTGTTTTACCGGAGGATTCCGGACCATATATTTCAACAATTCTTCCCTTTGGAACGCCGCCGATACCAAGTGCAACGTCCAAAGTCAAAGAGCCTGTTGGGATATATTCTACATTCATGTGAGTATTCTCACCAAGACGCATTACTGTACCTTTACCAAACTGCTTTTCGAGGTTGGCAAGAGCTGTTTCAAGAGCCTTTTTCTTATCCATTATTTTTCTCCTATATATAAGTTACTTTTGTTTTCAATCAAAATATTTGACCTGTATATATTATATCATACACATTCAGCAAATGCAACATTTGTTCTATTTGTTTGGAGCAAATCCCATAATGCCACGGTTGATACCCGAAAGATCTTTTATGACCTTGATTCGTTCGTAACCGCAGTTTTCCATAATGGCTACTATATCATCAGACTGTCCGATGCCACACTCAAAGAGGAGCGCACCATTTTTGGTGAGTGCATCTTTATACGTTTCTGCGATATTTCTGTAGAACATAAGACCGTCTTCGCCACCGTCCAATGCAAGAATAGGCTCGTGATCCTTTACAGAAGAATCGAGGGTTTCAATATCTGCAGTAGGAATATACGGCGGATTACTTACGATAAGCTGGAATTTGCCGATTACAGGAGCATATGGCTCAAGTGCATTCAGCTTCATTGTAATCGCACGGCCTGTAACGTTATGCTTGACAGTATTATTCTTAGTGACTCTGATAGCATAGTCGGAAATATCACCGAACAAGCAGGTGCACTGATCGGATGAGTTTTTAAGAAGCGTGATACCTATGCATCCTGTACCACAGCAAAGGTCAAGCACTCTCGCTCTTTCAAATTGCTTGAGAAACTCAATGCCCTCTTCTGCAATGCATTCTGTGTCACTTCTTGGAATAAGTGTATTAGTTGTAACCTCAAAAGTCAGGCCGTAAAAATCCCACTCGCCGATAATATGAGGAAGTGGTGTGCCCGAAAGTCTCAGTCTTACAAGGCTGTCGATTTTTTCCTGCTCTTTGAGAAAGATAATGCGTTCTTCACGTTCATTAAACTGCTCTCTCGGAATATCAAGCGCGAATGCCAGGATTTCCTTGGCTTCAAGCTGATACATAGGAATTCCTTTAAGACGAAGCTCCTGTCTGAGGTCCAAATATGTATTGTAGAGAGTTTTTAACATATCTCTCCCCCTTTTAATTACCAATTATCTTTTTCTTTATTTTCAGGTATTACGCCTTCAATAGCCGCAATAGCTACTTCAATCATAGAGTCGTCAGGCTCTACTGTTGTGAAATTCTGAAGGAACATACCAGGTGCTCTGAGCAAGTTTGTAAGCCAGTTATCGTGTCTGCCGACAAATCTGTTGAACTCGTAGCTGATACCTACAACCACAGGCAGAAGTGCAAGTCGCATTGCTACTCTTACAAGTGGATTGGACCATGAGAACAAGGAAAATACCAGGATGCTGACGAACATGACGACAAACATAAAGCTTGTGCCACATCTAGGATGATGGCAGCTCTGCTTTCTGACATTTTCCACTGTAAGAGGCAAGCCCTTTTCATAGCAGTAAATCGTTTTATGCTCTGCACCGTGATACATATAAGTTCTCTTTACGTCACTCTGCTTGGATGTAATAATAACAAACGCAAGGAAAATAGAAACTCGCATCAGACCTTCAACGAGATTTCTGAGCAGACTGCTTTCAATACTTTCAAAGAAGCCTGCAAGAAGTGTTGGGAGGAAGATAAAGAGCACGATAGGTGTGACAATGCCGAGGACAGTTGCTGTACCGAGAATAAGCTTTTCAAAGTTTTCCTTGCCAAGCTTCTTATTGAGCCATTTTTCTGTCTTGCTGAGCTCTGCCTCATCTTCAAAGAAGGAAGCGGAATAGTTGAGCGCCGCCATACCGTATTTCATGGATTCCCAGAAATTAACGACACCACGGACAAATGGAATTTTTGCTATAGCACTCTTCTTTTCTGTTCCCAATGGCTCATCTTTAATTACGAGTTCTTTATTTGATTTACGGACAACCGTTCTTGTATTTTCAGGACCCCTCATAAGGATGCCTTCAATGAGCGCCTGACCACCAATTGTAGTTTTTTTATTCATTTGGATTCCTTTTTACATTGTTTCTTCTTTATAAAGTGGAACATAGATGCTTACTGTCGTACCTTCTCCATATTCACTTTCAATATTCAATTCACCGTTATGCATAGTTACGATTTCATTGCAGACCGCAAGACCGATACCCGCACCTCTCTGCTTCGAGCTGCCCTTGAAGAACTTTTTCTTTACAAAAGGCAATTCGTCTGCAGGGATACCCTGCCCAAAGTCACGAATCTGTACAACACCATAGTCTTCATACGCAACGATTGTAATTGCAATTTTGTCACCGTCTGCGCCATACTTTGCCGCATTGTCGATGACGTTCAAAAACACCTGCTTGAGTCTGTGCTTATCGCCATTTACTATGATAGGCTCGTCACTTTCATCATATTCAATGGCCATGCCGGCTTCTTTAAGCGCCATTCTGTAAATGAAAACAGCATCATAAAGCTCACCGCGCATATCAAAAATTTCTGTCTGAAGCTTGAATCGTCCGCTTTCGATTCTCGAGAAGTCGAGAAGCTCTTCAACCATCTGAGTAAGTCTTCTTGTTTCCTTATGGATGATATTAAGTCCCTGAGACATCGTTTCCTTATCGCTGAAGTCGACGGCAATAGTTTCTGTCCAACCACCGATAGCCGCAAGTGGAGTTCTGAGCTCGTGAGATACAGACGAAATAAAGTCATTCTTCGCCTTATCCATATGCTCAAGCTCGGCAGACATATTGTTGATGGTGTTACAAAGCTCTCCGATTTCATCATCGAAATCCATATAGAGCTTTTCGCCGTATTTACCCTGTGCAATATTTTTCGCAAGATCGTTGATCTTAAGAATAGGGTCAACGATTGAACTGAGGAAATACCTGTTGGAAATAAGAATCAGACCAACGATAGCAAGACCAACCAGCACAAGGCCAAGATAAATATTGATAAGCTGTCTTTCTACCATCTTTGTGGAAGACACAAAACGCACTGCACCAATAATAGTGGAGTTTTTGTTGAAAATTGGCGACGTTACACATGCAACGTTTTCACCACTCAACTGGTCTTCACCTACGTAAGGCACCTGCTTGCCTTCCGACAACGCCTGTGCAACGTCAGGTGTTGATGGAATATAGCCCGCCATAAGGCCTGTTGATGAAAACATGACTTTGCCGTACGTATCGACAACCTGGATTTCCACCTTGTCCTTATCACTGTAACCGGCAACAAGTTCACTTGTGAACTCATAAAACTGATTATAGCTGGCTGTCATATATCGGTTTATATACGCTGAAATTGTATTTGCTCTGTTTGCAAGACTGCCGCGAAGCGAATCATAATGATACGTAGTCACAGCACCTGCAATAACAGATATCATAAGAATAATAGAAAGCACAACTATGCTGAAATTATTGATCAGCCAGCGTTTTTTGATTGCTGAGCTGGAATATTTCTTTTTTGTCTTTCCGCTCTTCTTTTTAATCATTTTAATCTGCTAATTCTCCCATTTATATCCGAAGCCCCAGATTGTAAGAATGTACTTAGGTACTGCGGCATCTTCTTCTATTTTAAGTCTTAATCTTCTGATGTTAACGTCGACAATTTTATAGTCGCCCTGATATTCAGAGCCCCAAACTGTTTTCAAAATATCGTCACGTGAAAGCGCCTTGCCCTTATTTTCAAGGAAGTTTTTCATAATGAGATACTCAACCTGTGTAAGCTCGATTTTTTCGCCTGATTTTTTAAGAGTTCTGCTGCGTGTATCAAGCTCAAATGGACCTGCGCTGATTGTTTCAGAGGAATAGGTGTTGCCCCAGACTCTTCTGAAAAGTGCATCCACACGTGCAAGGAGCTCAACAACAGAGAATGGCTTTACAACGTAGTCGTCAGCGCCCTTTGAGAAGCCTGTAAGCTTGTCTGTTTCCTGCGACATGGCTGTAAGCATAATAACACCGGACTTTATGCCCTTTTCTCTAA
>JAFYNW010000015.1 GCA_017547995.1 Clostridia bacterium
AGCCTGCAGGAAATATGGGTCGCGCAGGACGTAATTGTAGTTATAGAGGCCTATGCCGTTATAGGTCTGGGATGCCGAGTTATAGCCTTCCTCGAAGGAATAGATAAATACGTCAACGAGGGGATAAACCATAAAAGCAACCAGAAACAGCATAGCAGGCAATAAATAAAGCCAAGCCTTATTGTTGTTTCTTTCCATTTGCTATGCCTCCGCTCCCCAACGAGCAGGCTCGTCGTGGTCCCCGTTAATTGAATACTCGCTGGCCGAAATGAATTCGTCCGCTCGGGACGCGGACACTCGTCCGCGGGTCGGGCATTCGCCCTCCGTAAAATATACTCTTTCTTCGGCTTCTGTCTTGGCAAAGAGGAAAATCTTGTTTGGACGGACGTCAAACTTGACTATTCTTGCGTTTTCGTCCACCTCATTGTTGGAGGAGATAATCGAGCGGATGTTGTCGTTTTTTGACGAATTATGTCGGGAAACAACGCTGATATCGCGTCCCATAACTTCGACTCTGTCGAGATTGCAAGTAAATCTGCCGTTTTCACCCAGAATAAAGCCTTCAGGACGGATTGCCGCTGTGTATTCGCCGTCAGCTACACCCTTGATGTCGAGAATTGCTTCGTCGCCGATGAAAATCTGGCCATTTTTGACGCGGGCATCGAATACGTTGATAGGCGGTGTGCCGAGGAATGTGGCAACGAAGAGGTTTGCAGGGTCATCGTAGACCTGCTGTGGCTTGCCCATCTGCTGAATAACACCAAGCTTCATAACGACGATAAGGTCGGAAATGCTCATGGCTTCGTCCTGGTCGTGGGTTACGAAGATGGTTGTGATTTTGGTTTCATTCTGGATTCTGCGGATTTCCTCGCGTGTCTGCAGACGGAGACGGGCATCGAGGTTGGAAAGTGGCTCGTCCATGAGCAGTACGCGTGGCATTTTAACCAATGCTCGTGCGATGGCAACGCGCTGCTGCTGTCCGCCCGACATTTCCCCCGGCTTTCTGTCCATAAGGGAATCAATCTGCACAAGTTTGGCCGCCTCAAGTGCCTTTTGCTCCATAACTTCCTTAGAAAGCTTGTCCTTGCCCTTGAGATTCTGCAATGGGAACATGATATTCTGCTTTACAGTAAGGTGCGGATAGAGGGCGTAATTCTGGAAAACGAAGCCGACACCGCGGTTTTCAGGCGGTACTTCTGTCACGTCATCCTCGCCGAAGTAGATTTTGCCGCTTGTTGGCTTGATAAGACCGCAGAGCAGATTGAGAGCCGTACTTTTACCGCAGCCCGAAGGACCGAGCAGACCAATCAGCTTGCCGTCAGGGATTTCAAAATTAAAATCATTCACCGCCGTCACAGGAGTGGCCTTCTTGCCCTTGCCCGGGAAGGTCTTGGTGAGATGCTCAAATACAATTTTCATATATAACCTCTTTATTTAATTGGTATTGTGTTCATAATTTCATACACTATAATTTTACTCCACAAGATGAATTAAGTCAATGTTTTGTGAATGACTTGGCGAAAAAAGACCACCCCACAACGTAGGGGACATTCACAAATGTCCCGCGGACGGGCATGGAAACCCGCCCCTACGATTATATCTTTGTAGTTTTGTTGTAGGGGAGGGTCTCTGCGCCCTCCCGCCTATTCACTTTGCCTCAGACAAAACAAAAAACCACCCGTTTGGGTGGTTTTTGAGTTTTACTGATTCAAAAAAGCTTGTCTACGCTCTTCAATCATACTTACCAGTATTTCGCCGTTTATAAGATAGACACCATTGCGTTCTGCGTATTCAACTGCGGTAGATGCAAAATCACTTGTTGTTACAAACCATGAATAATCTGCATTACAGTCAATCATAGCAGAATGAAGCTTCTGGATTTTTTCTCTGCTAATTTTATTATGTGTAGCATATAGTTTTACTTCCACAACGTAAGTACAACCATCTTTATGCATTATGATATCTTTACCACCATCATTCGATGCCGCTGTAACTTGTGCATCATACCCATAAAATCTGAATAACTCTGCCACGTACTCTTCGAAATCAGTAGGTCTTTCATGAAATTGAGCAATCAAACTGCCGATTGTCTGCTCACACTTCATATATTCTACATAACGAAGTTGTTCTTCCTTTTGTAATTTTTGTTTTCTAAAAACTACAATTGCGATAACCGCTACTATTATCACTAACAATGTTCCTAGTACTGCTGGATTAGATAAAATTCCACATATACATATAAAACCTATTAGCAGAGCAACAGAGTTAATATTCCCACCTTTTTTAGCCATAATCAAGCACTCCTCTTACTTTTCATTTATCACACAATAAACATACAGGCACAGAATAAACATC
>JAFYNW010000142.1 GCA_017547995.1 Clostridia bacterium
AAGACCGTAAAGTGCAGAGTACTTGATGATTTTCTTGGAGCAATGCTTTGCACCAAGAGTGAAATCTTCTTCAAAACCTGAGATTATATCGTAAGGCAATGCCTTCTTAGGCTTTTCTTCTTCTTCGTAATCATCGTATTCATCCCGCTCAGGAGGCTTTTTCTCCTGATAATCATTATAGGTAAATTCCTCGTCGTCGCGATGGGGAGTGTGTACGTTTGTTTCCACTGCAGGCGCTTTTGCAGGTGCTTCCTTAGGCTTTTTGATAGAAGATTTATAAATCTTCACTTCCTCCTGTGGAGCAGGCCCGGCCTCAGGCTGTTTCTTTGCAGGCTTGACTTTTACGTCTGCATTGGTATCATCAGATTCGCCTTTCTCTGCCTTTTCAGCATTCTGACGCAAGGCCTCTGCAGGGGTTTTCTTGCGCTTGGAAAGAAAATCGGGCACAGAAATATCATCCTCCTTGAAGATCTCGTCATAAGCCTTGGACGGAGTCTTCTTAGAGGATGTATGATCTGAAAATTCACTTAAAATATCTTCTAAAGAATATTGTTCTTTATCCAATTTTAAGACCTCTTACTTTTTCAAAATATATCTCTGGTGTAAAACTTCGTAGAGCATGATAGCAGCGGCATTGGAAGCGTTAAGGGAGTTGATGTTGCCGCGCTGTGGGATGTTGATAATCTGGTCGCACTTTTCCTTTACGAGATGGGAAACACCATTGCCTTCGGAGCCGATTACGATGCCGAGCGGAACGGAGAAGTCTGTTTCGTAAATGTTCTTTTCGCCGTCCATATCAGCTGCAAAGATGAAAAGACCATTCTTCTGCAAAGTATCGATAGCGGAAGAAATATTGCTTACCTTTGCGATAGGGAGGTATTCAAGCGCACCAGCAGCAGCCTTTGCACAAGCGGCGTTTACGCTGGCACTTCTTCTCTTAGGGATGATAACACCGTGAGCACCGGAAACTTCAGCACTTCTGATGATAGCACCGAGGTTGTGTGGGTCTGTGATGCCGTCGCAAAGAACAACGACAGGCTTTTCGCCGCGGCTTGCCGCATATTCGAGAATATCGTCGATATCCTTGTATTCGATTGTGGAGCCGATAGCAATGATGCCCTGATGTGAGCCTGTGATGCTCATCTGGTCAAGCTTGCGTTTATCGCATTCCTGTGTTACAATACCATTCTCGCGAGCCTTTGCAAGAATATGGCCGATGGAGTTGATAGAGCCCTTGGAGAACATAATCTTTTCGATTTCTCTGCCGGAACGTACAAGCTCCCAGACGGCGTTCTTGCCTTCAAAAATATTTTCATCATTGCTTCTGTATTCTTCGAAGCGAGGGTTATTCTTAGGTTTTCTTTCTCTCATAAATCCTCCGTAAAAAATCAAATAATATATGCTGGAAAACAGACAAAAAATCTGTTTATATTTTAATATATGTATTATATCATAAACTTTTTTCTTTTTCCACTAAAAAAACTACAAATTAGTAAAAAAGTATGATATAATATAATGGAACAAAAATCGCAACGAATAAATTATGCTTCAGATAAGGGGAGATATTGTGAAAATTTTCGAAAATGAATCATTAAAATTACATAGCACGTTCAGAATCGGTGGAAAGGCTAAATACTTTACAATGCCTGAAACTATTGATGAAATCAAGGAAAGTATCTCCTTTGCAAAAGAAAATGGTCTGGAGTATATGATTATAGGCAATGGCTCCAATATTCTTTTTGGCGACGAGGGCTATGACGGGCTCATAATATGCCTGACAAAGCTCAAGGGCATGGAGCTTATCAATAAGACTTCCCTGAGAGTAAATGCAGGCGAGCTTATGTCGTCGGTCGGTGCGTTTGCACACAACAACGGACTTGGCGGTATGGAGGCTCTTGCAGGTATTCCGGGCACAATCGGTGGCGGTATTTATATGAACTGCGGCGCTTACGGAAGCGAAATCAAGGATGTATTGCGTAAGGTGTGTTACCTTTACAGCAATGGTGAAATGAAGATTTTTGACGTAAGTGAGCTCGATCTTTCCTACAGACACAGCATATTTGCAAATGAAGACGGACAGTTTGACGGTGCAATCGTATATGCAGAGCTTGAGCTGTTTGAAAAGGACAAAAATGCCATCGAAGAAAAAATGGCGGAGCACAGAAACGCAAGAAAGAGCAAGCAACCGCTTGAATATCCAAGCTGTGGCAGCACCTTCAAGCGCCCGGTCGGATATTTTGCAGCTCAGCTTATCGATGAATGTGGCCTTAAAGGAAAGGCTGTAGGCGATGCGTGCGTTTCGGAAAAACACGCAGGCTTTGTGATTAACAAAGGTGAAGCAACCTGCGCACAGGTGCTTGAGCTTGTTGATATAGTAAAAGAAACTGTCCTTTGTGAAAAGGGCGTAATGCTTGAATGTGAAATCAAGGTGGTGGGTAAATAAATGGAATGTTTCATCATATCTGGTATGTCGGGCGCAGGTAAAAGTGTCGCAACAAATATTCTCGAGGATATGGGATATTATTGCGTTGATAATATGCCAACCCGCCTTATTCCACAGTTTGTCGACCTCTTCAAGACGAATACAACAAAATATGAAAAGGTTGCTTTTGTCGTTGACGTAAGAGGCGACGGCGATTTTCTTCAGCTTTATAATATTCTCGCACAGCTTGATGAAGCGGGCGAGGTCACAACAAAAACACTCTTCCTTGATTGCACAAACGACGTGCTTGTGAAAAGACATAAGGAGAAGAGAAGAAAGCATCCGCTTGAAAGCAGTGAGCACAGTCTTGCACAGGCGGTTGAAATTGAAAGAGAGCTTCTTGACGTTGTAAGACAGCAGGCTGACTACGTGGTAGACACTTCAGGACTTTCTGTTGCCCAGCTTCAGCTTCACATTATCAATCTTTTTGAAGGCTCTGACAGTGATGCGGCTATGATGGTTACAGTCGGCTCCTTCGGCTTCAAATATGGCATTCCAAGCGATTCCGACCTTGTATATGACGTAAGATTCCTTAAAAATCCATACTATGAAGAACACCTCAAAAGACGCACAGGTCTTGAAAAAGACGTTGCGGATTACGTATTTTCCGATCCTAACAGTGATGTTTTTGTTGATAAACTTGCCGATATGCTTGATTTCCTTATTCCGCTCTACAAAAAAGAGGGTAAGACGTCGATTATGGTGTCTATAGGTTGCACAGGCGGCAAGCACAGAAGTGTTGCTACAGTTGAAAAAATATCAGCTATTCTCAAATCCAGGAATTACAACGTAAATACAAACCACAGAGATATCAACAAAGGATAAATTATGGCTAATGATATTATTTTAAGTGAAGAAACCTTAAAAACAGCTCGCTCGGCAGGCAGAAAAGTTACTGCAATTGGTGGCGGCACAGGTCTTTCTTCGCTTTTGCTCGGCCTTAAAGAGTATACAGAAAATATTACGGCTATCGTTACGGTGACAGATGACGGCGGCGGCTCGGGTAAGCTGCGCGAGGAAT
>JAFYNW010000143.1 GCA_017547995.1 Clostridia bacterium
CATAATATTCTCCTTTTTTAATGGTGAACTATATTACTCATAATTATAAATGCAGGCAGGAAAAATGTCAACTTCCTGCCCGTATATATTGTTTATTCAAACATATTGAGGAACTTTATTGTTCTTGGGTGCTTTGGATACTCAAAAATTTCCTCAGGTGTGCCTTCTTCGATAATCTTGCCTTCATCCATAAAGATAACGCGTGTAGCCGCTTCGCGTACGAAACGCATTTCGTGGCTGACGATAATCATTGTACGGTGGTTATTTGCAAGGTCACGGATGATGCCGAGCACTTCGCCTTTTCTTCACATACCACAGGCAACACACAAGAAAAAGCCGCCCGTACGGACGGCTTTTGTTATGTAATTATTTCTTTGCAAGTGTTTCAGGGATGCTTGCGAGGAGAGGCATACGGATGAAGGCATCGAGGCCGATGAAGATGAGGAAGCACCACATTGGGCCGACCTTATCGTAAAGCACGCCTGCTACGATAGCCATAACTGCGCTTGCGATGGCATTTGTAAGCTTTGTGAAGCCAATCCAGACGCCCATAACTTCCTGATTTACAAGCTCACGCTGTACAGCGCCTGCGAGAGGGGCTGTGATGTGATAGAAGCCCTGGAGCATACCTGCGATAACGAGTGTGAATGGGTTTGGTGCGATGATGAGCAGGATGTTGGACAGCCAGAACAATGGAATTGTGACGAAAAGCACCTTTTTTCTGCCGAATCTGTCAGCGAGAGCACCGACAGGATAGCCGAAGAGTGTGGAAGTGAGTGCGGATGCTGTTACCATATAGCCGAGGACTGCAACGCTTGCGCCCTTGACTTCGCCTGCGAAAACCTGAACGTATGGAAGAACCATAGCTGTTGGGAGGTTTGCGATAGCGCCGATGAGAATCCACTTACGTGCATTCATATTTGTCTTGATAATTTCGATACCATCGAGGAGAGCGTTATGCTTGGAATTTGTTGTCGCCCATCTTTCGTTGCCGAGATACTTTGCAACAACGAGAAGCGAAATCAAGGTAAACGCCGCCGAAACAAAGAAGAGCCAATGGAGCTCCTGCGCGGTTGCCGCTTCAGGATTTGCACCGATGACGTTATTGAGCAGGAATACTGCAATCATAGGACCAATCATACCGAGGAAGCCCGCTGCGAGAGATTCGCAAACCAGCATACCTCTTGCTCTGTCGCAGGTCTTGAGGCAGTTGCCGCAGATTGTGGCACAGCTCTGACCGCTGATGCCCTGACCGAAATAATAGATAATCATAGCCACAACGCAGAACTGCCACGTTGGTGCGTTTGCGTAGATTAAATAGGACAGGAGCAGCATGGTGATACCGAACATATAAATCTTCTTCGCGCCATTCTTATCGATGAACTTACCGATATAAGGACCGAGAAGACCGGACATAAGCATACCAATACTTGTGATTGTACCGAGCTGAGACTTTGTCGCACCGAGGGCGATGATGTACAGCGAGAGGTACGGATAGATAATCTGGTAACCGAGACGTTCCATGGAAGTACGGAGAACTGTAATTTTCCAGTTCTTGTTCTGTGCTTTCCAGAATCCCGGAATGCCGATAAGCATATCCCAGATGCTTTCATTTTTGACATTGTTAGTCAAGATTTTTCCCCCATTTCATTTCTTTATAGATGTATTCTATCATAAAGCAAAAGCTTTTTCAATATTTTCTATAAAATAAAGTGAGGAAAAACTAACTGTTTTGTACGAAATGATGGATAAAAAAAGAACGGGATTTCTCCCGTTCTGATTTTCAGTTGAATTAGTCCTGTCTTGCGCCGAAGTTTACGGATGTGTCGCCCTGAGCATTTGAACCGAATTCATAGTCGTTGCCAGGAAGCACTGCGTTCATTGTAATACCAACGATAGCCGCTACAGCGAGACCGGAAAGCATGATATTTACGCTGCCGATTGCGAATGTGATGCCGCCTACGTCGCCTGTGCCGTACTTGAGGCCGATTGCGAGGACGAGAATCATAGCTGCGATGAGCACGTTACGGCTCTTTGTGAAGTCAACCTGATTTTCAACAACGTTACGTACGCCGACTGCAGAAATCATACCGTAAAGCACAAGGCTTACGCCGCCCATTGTTGCAGTTGGCATAGCCACTATGAGAGCCGCAAACTTAGGACAGAAGGAAAGCACGATTGCAAAGAGTGCTGCAAGACGTACTACCATTGGGTCGAATACCTTGGAAAGAGCGAGAACACCTGTGTTTTCGCCGTATGTTGTATTAGCAGGACCACCGAGGAGGGAGGAAATTGTTGTGGCAAGACCGTCACCTGCAAGTGTCTTGTGGAGGCCTGGGTCTTCAACGAAATTCTTGCCTACTGTGGAGGAAATAGCACATACGTCGCCCACGTGTTCAACGATTGTAGCAAGGGAAATAGGAGCGATTGTGATGATAGCTGTGATGAGCATGCTCATATCGAAATCTGCACCGAAGATGGAGAGAGCTGTGTTTTCCCAGATAACCGGAAGACCAACCCAGTCAGCAGATGCTACTGTTGCCATAACGCTTTCTCTTGCTGCAGGGTCGATAACCATAGCGCAGAGGTAGGAAGCAACAACACCGAGGAGGATTGGAACGATTTTAATCATACCCTTGCCCCAGATGTTACATACTACGACAACTGCGATAGCCGCGAGAGCCACAATCCAGTTTGCAGAGCAGCTCTGGATAGCTGTGCCGGACAACGTGAGGCCGATAGCGATGATAACAGGGCCTGTTACGATTGGTGGGAAGAACTGCATAACCTTCTTTGTGCCGAAAATCTTGAAGAACATTGTCATAACAAGATACATAAGGCCGGCTACTGCAACACCGAAGCAGGAATATGTAAGAGGGATTTCCTGACCGGATGCTGTTACAAGACCGTAAGCACCGAGGAATGCGAAGGAAGAGCCGAGGAAGGCAGGAACCTTTTTACCTGTGAGAAGGTGGAAGAGCAACGTGCCGAGACCTGCACAGAGGAGCGTTGTGGAAACGTTAAGGCCTGTGATTGCAGGAACGAGCACTGTCGCGCCGAACATTGCAAACAGATGCTGAAGACCGAGGAAGAGAATCTTTGCTGTGCCAAGAGATTTTGCGTCGTAAACAGCGTCTGTGTTTTTGTTTTTAGACATACGTAAATTACCTCTCTTTTATTTTTCACATAATACTATATCACTTTCGTCATCATAATTCAATCGCTTTTTTTATAGAAATATCTGATATCCTCTTCCCAAAATTTTATAAATACTTGTATTCACAAAACAACCGTGCTATAATCGATATGATATAACAATTCATCCGCACAATACAATATAAATATAAAGGAGATTTTTCGTATGTACAATGGTATCGAAAACATCACTATCTGTGACCATCCACTTATCAAGCATAAGCTTTCCGTCGTAAGACAGACAACAACAGGTACTAACGAATTCCGTACAATCATCGAAGAAATCGCAATGATGATTGGCTACGAAGCTCTCAAGGGCCTCGAGCTTAAGTATGAAGAAATCGAAACACCTGTCGAAAAGGCAGTTTGTCCTTTCATCGCAGGTAAGAAGCAGGCTATCGTGCCTATCCTCAGAGCAGGTCTCGGCATGGTAAACGGTATGCTCAGACTTATGCCTGCTGCAAAGGTTGGCCACATCGGTATCTACCGTGACGAAGAAACTCTCGAGCCACACGAATATTTCTGCAAGCTTCCATCCAACATCGACCAGCGCGCGATTTACGTTGTCGACCCTATGCTGGCAACAGGCGGCTCTGCTGTTGAAGCTATCAACTTCATCAAGCAGCACGGCGGCAAGGATATCTACTTCCTCTGCATCGTTGCAGCACCTCAGGGTCTTGAAAAGCTCCACGCGGCTCATCCTGACGTAAAGATTTTCGTCGGCAATCTCGACAGATGCCTCAATGAAAAGGGCTATATCTGTCCTGGTCTCGGCGACTGCGGCGACAGAATTTTCGGCACAAAGTAATAATTCAATACAGCAAAAAACCGAGGTTTTCGCCTCGGTTTTTTATTTTTTATTCCTTTTCCATAAAAATCGCAGTATCATCGCCCGTAAATCCACAGGCTGTGTAAAGATGCTGTGCAATCGGATTCTTTGTATTGACGTAAAGGCGGATGCCTGTGGCATTGAGTGTAGTTTTCAGCTCGTCTGCCTTTGTCATAAGAGCCTTCGCGATGCCGCGGTTACGGTATTTTTCCGCCGTCCACAGTTCATCAACGTAGACGTAGCCTTTCTTGACGCGGCTTACCTTGGGCAGATAGCAAAGTGAAATCCAGCCGACGAATCTGCCGTCGACTCTTGCGGCATAGACGTATAAATTGCCGTCATTCAATTCATCAGGCACGGCTTCAAGGGGCGCTTTTTCCTCCACACCCTTTGTGCGCCAGTAAAGCATATCGCAAAAATCCTGATAATTTTCACTTGTAATTCTTTCGATAGTCATGGTACGTCCTTTTAGTTGAAAACTACTCTGAAATCGGCAGTTTTGCCCTGCCATGAAATAGTTATATTTCCGCTGCCCGTTGTATTTTTCATCAGCAAAAGACTTCCGTCTGCCTGAATTTTTGCAGTAAAGTTTGCATCTGCGGCAGCTGTAGCAGTATAATCTGTCAGGCGGACACCGTTATAATAGACGTCTACCACAAAATACGGACTATAGTTATCGCCAAACCCCTTGTCAGGATAAATTATACTACTGTTGCGGACAATGACGAGACCGCTGTTATCAGGGACAGGCGGATTAAAACTAAGACTACGCTTTGTCTTGCTTATAAACGAAGTTTTTTTGCCGTCTGCATCAATTTTTTCAACAGGATGAATATCATAATAAAGCGAAATATGAAGAGCATCCTTACCGTCATACTTTACGTCAAAAGTTCCGTCTCCATTTTGGGAAACTCTGCCTGAGCCAAATTCGATTTCAAGCTCATAGTCATTAAAACGTTCGCCATTCCAGAATGGTGTGACAGTATAAGTGCCCGCTGTTGCGCACAACGAAATATATACAGGTTCCCCTTCGACAAGGAAAGTTACAGGAACGCTTGGCGGCGCCTGTTCTTTAAGCACCCATGGAGTTTCTGCGCTTTCTTTATATTTATTCTTTGTAAACACCTTGTCTGCAATCAGCTTATCTGCGAGAGTTTGCTTGCTGTCCTTCTGCTCCGTATCGAGAGCATTACGGCTGATGATAGCAACATCACCGCGCACAAAATTGCCGCCTGCTTTGTAACGTCCGTCAGTCATGCCGATTTTATCCGACAATTCCCATGCCCTATCCCACGCAAAATCCTTGCTACTGTCATAGCCGAGGGCACGAAGCACGAAAGTGAGATACTGGGATGCTGTGATTGTGGCTGTGCCACCGAAGGTTGTGGCACTTGTGCCGCTTGTCAAGCCGTGTGCATAGGCATAGCCGACGTAAGGCTTTGCCCATTCGGCAACATCGTCAAATGGAATATCCCACGAGCCATTTTTAGCCTCCTCATCCTTGCCGAGGAGACGCACGAGCATTGTCACCGCTTCGTTTCGTGTAGGCACGCGGTCAAGGTCAAACTCAGGGCTTCCGTCGGCTTTCGTGCCTGTACCGCTGAAAAGACCGATATCATAAAGCACGCCTGCCGCATTGTATTCCTCGCTGTTTGCCGCGAAAGAAACAGGCACAAAGGAGCTCAGCAGTGCAATTATAAGCAACCAGGTAATAACACATTTTTTCATAGTCTCACCTCTTTGTATATTATATAATAAGTATACATCTTCCATATTATTTCGTCAAGGAAAAAGAAAAAACCGAGGTATTGCCTCGGTTTTTGTTTGATTATTCAACTTCTTCCCAGTTGTGGTATACGTTCTGAACGTCGTCGTTGTCATCGAGCATATCAAGAAGCTTGTTCATGTTCTTGACGCCTTCTTCGTCGTTCATCTGGATGTAGTTCTGTGGAACGAGGCTGAGTTCAGCCTGAGCGAATGTATAGCCCTTTGCTTCGAGAGCATCGCGAACTTCGGAGAATGTATCAACGTCTGTGTAGATTTCGAAAGCTTCTTCTTCAGCAACGAAGTCTGCTGCGCCTGCATCGATAGCTTCCATCATAACTGTATCTTCGTCCATATCTTCGTCGCGTTCGATTACGATAACACCCTTGCGGTCAAACTGCCAGGAAACGCAGCCGGACTGACCCATACCTGAGCCGTACTTATCGAGTGCGTGACGCACTTCACCTGCTGTACGGTTTCTGTTGTCTGTGAGTGTTTCAACGATAACAGCGATACCGCCTGGGCCGTAGCCTTCGTATGTGATGCTTTCGTAGTTTTCTGTAACTGTGCCGCTCTTGTACTTCTGGATGATTCTGTTGATGTTGTCGTTAGGCACGTTGTTTGCCTTAGCCTTTGCAACGATTTCCTTGAGCTTGGAATTGCCGTTGATGTCAGCGCCGCCTTCCTTGATAGCA
>JAFYNW010000144.1 GCA_017547995.1 Clostridia bacterium
GCGTTTATGATATCCGCTGTCGCAGGCATATCTGTAATTGTTGGTGGAATAGGAATGATGAGCTCGATGATTTCCAACGTGGAAAACAGAAAAACCGAGATAGGGATATATATGGCTCTTGGGATGACGGAAAAAGATATACTGAGAATGCACCTTGTCGAATCAGTTATTATAACCGCGGCAGGTGGGATACTGGGCGTTGCATTGAGTGCAGGTATAATACATCTTATCAAAACGTCAGGCATACTTGACATTACGGCAAACGTCACAGCTATAATGATTTGTTTCGGATTTGCAGTTGTATCGGGATGTATTTTCGGATATATTCCGGCTAAAAAGGCATCGGATATGAACCCTATAAATGCAATAAGATGGGAATAAAAAACACCGCAGATATTTCTGCGGTGTTTTTTAATTTTAGTATAATTTGTAGAGGAGAGAGGCTATTTCGCTGCGCTGAATATCATTGAGCGGTTTTACAACGTTCTGCCCTCCATAGCCATTGACAATACCGAGATTCCTGAGCAATGCGATGTGGTCAAATGCCCATGATGGAATAGTATTATCATCATCAAAGCCTATTGCCGTGTTATTGTACGAATAACCGCGTTCAATCGTTCTGCCGAGAATGGTCATAACCTGTGCTCTTGAAATGTTGTTATTCGGAAGAAAAACGTGTCCCTGGGCTGTGATACTGCCCTTCATAATTCCGAGAGCGTAGAGGGCTTTTACGTGAGGCAGAGCCCAGTCGGCAATCTTATCAGTATCGAGGAAAGGAAGATCAACTGAAGCATAATCATCAGTGTTGATGCCCATATAACGGGAAATCATTGTGGCTACCATAGCATTTGTGGCCTTTGAAGAAGGATTAAAGTTTTCAGCAAGAGAGAAGATGCCGTTTTCTGTAAGAACGTAGACGCATCCCCTTGCCCAGCTTGTGCCCATATCCTTGAAGCTGATTTCGTAGGATTCAGGAGCATAGTCAAATGATGCCTTTGACAAATTGCCGAAGAAGTCGGTCACGTATACAGAGAATCTGTGCGGCTTTGTAAGATCAGCGTTGTCGAACGTAACCGTACCACTTACAGAATCATAATTGTGGCTGATGGTTTTACCATCCATCTGTACGCGTACAGACTGAAGAGGGAATGGGGAGTTGTCATAAACGGAAACAGTATACATTCCGTTTGAAATATCCATAAGCTGAATAACCGGTGCATCGGTGTCTGTCATACCGCTGTCGTAATATCCGTAAATATTATCGAGATATATCTTGCCTGTGCCTGTTGCATCGATAGAAAGAGAAGCGTATCCGTCAGGAACTGCAACGTTTATCTGTGTCCAGTTTGCAGAATCAAGCACAGTAGAAACTACAGAGCCGTCATTGAGGTTAAAGCTCAGCAAAGCACCATCACCCTCTGTTTTGTACCAGAGCGAAAGGGAAGATATTGAGCTTTTCAAGTTGAGAGGAAGCTCGAAACGTGCATTTTCGGTAGAATTGTACTGCGCAACGAAAGCCTTCTTGCCAAAACGAGCCTGTTCGTAGCTTGTTGTCAAGGATGCACTTGCACTGTCCTCAGGTAACGCTGTTACAAGGCTTTCAAAGTTGTTTTCAAAACCTTCAATCTTGTATGGTTCAGCGCCGACTGTGATGCTGATAGTCTTTGAAATATTACCGGCAGTTACAGTAAGTGAGCCTTTTGCGCCTGAAAGAGAAGAAGCCTTGAATATGCCGTTGCTGTCAACAGTGCCGCAGTTGCCGCTTACAGACCAGGAATAAGCAGTATCATCGTTATAAAGTTTTCTGCTCTGTGCAAATGCGAGAACGTTGAAGTCGACAGAAACGTTCGGGAGGAGTGAAACCGAATCTGTTATGTTTTTGCCGTCCTTTATGATAAACATGCGGTCAGGCGATTCAACGACAGTATATGTAGTTGTCGTAACCGAAAGTCCGCTTGCCGAAGCTGAAAGAGTATACTTACCGGCTTCGTTTGGTGCAATATATTTATTGCCTTCGATAAGACCTGCCGATGCAGATATATCGGCAGTGATTTCGCCGAAACCATTGTAGTTTTTGTCATAGCCGAGAGCGTATACAGTTGTTGTACTGTTTGCCATTACAACAGGGTCAATAGGATAAACCTGAGCTTTTGAAGGCATAGTTGCTTCGGTTTTGTTGACAAAAAGAATGTAAGTTGCACATTTTCGCGGTGTACCATCAGAAGGACTGTTTACAATGTAAGGGTCGGTATCGCCGGGAAGCTGCACAGAGAGTGCGGTGCTTCCGCCACCATCAAGATTGATGACGTTTGTATAACCTTCGCTGAGCAAGAGATTAGCACAGTCTAGAAGGCTCATACCCATGCTTGTAACGCTTTGTCTGCCGTCGATAGCCCATATCTTGAAGCTGCCATCGGCTTTGACACCGAGCACAGTGCGTGGTGCAGTGCCGGTTGTGGCATACTCTGTAAGAGTACCGTCAATAGCAAGCATATCACCACCGCCCGTTGCATACAAGGCATTTTTGAAATGCTCTTCGGCATCCATTTCAAGCACAAGAGTTTCACCAGGAGTGAGAGTTGCAAGGTCGACA
>JAFYNW010000145.1 GCA_017547995.1 Clostridia bacterium
CAAGGGGGTCCAGGGGTGCTCCCCTCGGTCCCGTGATCAAACTGCGTGGACCAGTTTGCGGCTAACTCTCATTTTGTCCGCACAAAATGAGCCGCCGGGGGCCGCCTTATGTCAATAAGGCTCTCAAGCAAAACTCACCTTATAGAAAGTCTTATCCGCTGTGCGCTCGAAAGGCTTCCCCTTTATTTTTGCGGACCGCCGAGGGCGTCGGTCCCTACAAACACCTCATCCGTCAACTACGTTGATACCTTCCCAACGGGGTCCCCGAACAGCCTGCTGTTTGGGGTATGAATCAAGGGGAAGGCTATTTCTGCTCACCATTTAAGTTCTTTTTAATCACGCGACTATCGCATGGTTTTTTTATTTTACAATACCTTGAGCATCTCCTTGCGAAGACGGGTGAGGATTTTCTTTTCGAGGCGGGAAATATAGGACTGGCTGATGCCGAGCTTTTCGGCAACCTCCTTCTGGGTAAAGCCGTCCGAGCCATCGAGACCGTATCGCATAAGGACAATCTCCTTCTCACGCTTGGGCAATCCATCCACAAATCTTTTGAGAATATCCATCTCTGTCATATCCTCGAGAGGACGGCTGACTGTATCAGGCTCTGTTCCGAGCACGTCAGAAAGAGAAAGTTCCCCGCCCTCGTTGTCCGTGCTGAGCGGCTCGTCTATCGAGATTTCCGTACGGGCATTTGCCGACTTGCGGAGATACATCAGTATCTCGTTTTCGATGCATCGCGAGGAATATGTAGCAAGCTTTGTATTTTTATCGCAACGATAGGTGTTGACCGCCTTGATGAGTCCTATCGTGCCGATGGAAACAAGGTCCTCGAGAGAGATGCCCGTGCTTTCAAACTTACGTGCTATGTAGACCACAAGCCGAAGATTGTGCTCGATGAGAATCCTGCGTATATCCTCCTGCGTGCCATCGTAAACGCTTGTGTAACGAAGCTCCTCCTCGGGTGAAAGGGGTGGCGGCAAGGCTTCATTTGAGCCTATGTAATAGACCCCGCCGTACTCGGTGAAAAATCTGCGAAGCAATTCTTTGACGTGTTTCAATAATTCCATACTGTACCTCCTGCAATAGCTTGTGTGCCCTGAATCCCGCGGATGGGCACGTCTGATACGGCTATCATAAAATCCTCCCGTACTCTGCCGTTTATTATGAGCTTATCGGGGGAAAATCCATGAATTATGGCGAATTTTTCTGTGGCTGTGGTGATAAATATGGGGTAATCACGCCCCAACGGTGTGACTCCTTCAAAAATACAGGGCGAAATGAGAATAACCGACTTTTTCGTAACCGGCTCAGTTATGAGATTCCCCGAATCGACCATGGCGGGAAACCTGAGGCATTTTTCGCCGAAATATGCCTCCACCGAAACTATACCGCCCGACATACCCCGTCGGGCAAAAATGACGCGTAATGCTACGTATATGATGAAAAAAGCGACAATAAGAATGGTGTATGACACCGACGAATAGACTATGCCGCCGCTGAGAAGACTGACCTTCATTCCGCTTAAGGACAGCATCATGACAACACCGCCTGCGGCAAGGCTTGTTATGAAAAATATGCCCGAAAGACGGAAGAGATTCCGCCCTCTTGCCCTGAATGACGCATATACTATGACAAGGCAAAGGCTGAGTCGCATAATAAGGGCAGGGAATATGCTTTCGGGGACGAAAAATGCGATTACCGAGAGAAATCCCGACAGTAACGACGACAAAATATGCCGTTTTTGAGGCAGATATTCCCCTGAAATCAGGGCCGAAACCGAGAGAATCACGTAGGTCGTGATAGCGTTTATGATAAAAAGCAGGTCAACGTAGATAACCGATATTCCTGTCACCCCCTTAAGTCTGTATAAAATATTATATCCCATTCCTATTGCAAAACCTGCTGTAATTTGGTACAATATCATTATTAAAAGAAACTATATAGGAGGACTTATGGAAACTAAACCTAAGGAAATAGTATCCGACCGCGAGATAAGAAAAAACGTGCTGTCGATGATTATTCCTGTATCCATCGAAGGCATTCTGCAGATGATTTCGTCCACAGTCATCATGGCTATGCTGGGCAGAGTTGACGTACTTGCCGTAAATGCCGTCGGTATCGGTACGCGAATGACTCAGCTTCTCTGGTCTTTCGTAAAGGGTATGGGCGTCGGTATCACAGTCTGCGTTGCCCGTGACGTTGGCGCGAAAAAGACCGAAAAGCTCAAACTGACCTCGATAGTCGGTATGCTTTCCCTTATCGCAATCGTAATTTTCTTCTCAAGTCTTATCGTTATTTTCGCCGAGCCTATCGTGAGATTCTTCGGCGGCAGTGAAGAGACAATCAAACAGTCTATCGACTATATGAGAATTATCTGCATCGGCCTCCCATTCTGGACAGTTATGCTGTGTAACGCAAGTATTCTGCAGGGCTTCGGCGATGCAAAGACCCCGATGACTGTATCTGTAATCTACAATATCGTCAACATCGGCCTTGGCTACCTTCTCATTTTCGGTGGTTTCGGCGTTCCTGCATTCGGCCTTCACGGTGCTGCATGGGCGACTGTACTCTCTCAGGTAGCAATGTGCATCCTCTGCCTCGGTATTCTTCTCAGGAAGAAAATCATCACAGGTATGTTCCACGAGCTTACAAAGTCGGTTTCCGCTACAATGGCACAGCTCAAGTACCTTTACAAAATCGGCGTTCCATCCGCATTTGAAAATATGGTATGGCAGCTTGGTACACTCGCTATGATGAAGCCTATCATCAGCTACGGCGATATTCCTTATGCATCCCATCAGCTTGCTATGCAGGCGGAAAGTATTTCATATATGCCTACAATGGGCTTCGGTATCGCGACAACGTCCCTCGTCGGCCGCTGCTTCGGCGCGAAGGACCTTGAAAGCGGTCATAAATACTTCAAGCGCATCGCAAAGTATATGGCAACCATCACCACAACTGTTATGATTATCATGGTGGTATTCAGAAAGTTCCTCATGGGTATTCTCACACCATCTCAGGAAATCATCGACCTCGGCTCGATTTATCTTATCATCACAGCTTGTACTCTCATCCCACAGAATCTCCACGGTGTTATCACAGGCGCGCTCAAGGGCGCAGGCCTCACAAAGCCTCCTATGTACATCGCGGCGACTTGCCTCTGGGGTATCCGTGTAGTGCTCACTTACGTATTCACATACCTCGTTCCCGGCTCGACAATTCATTACGTATGGATTGCAATGTCCATCGACATCGTATCCCGCTTCCTTATGTCGTCCACTTACTTCCGCAAGAAGAAGATTTTCCAGAACGAAGCATTGTAATTCTGCTTACGCTTTCGAACAAAGCCTGCTTTGTTCGAGGTTGCGGATTTAATAGGATTGCATCTAAGGTTGTGTAAACTATATAATACGCAAAAAACGGTCGTTTTACTGCAAACGACCGTTTCTTTTTTTATTTATAAGAGAGATTTATTACTGTTTCTTGCCGCAGTTGCAGGCATTAGGGCATCCTGCACAGCCGCCTTCGCACACACCGTGCTTTTTGATGCGCTTTACTGCGCGTGCCATAAGAAGTGCGACAATGCAAAATACGATTACTGTAGAAATGATATTACCCATATTAGAAAAGCACCTTTCCCACGTTGTAAACTACGAACGTGACGATATATGCGAACATTGTCTGGTATGTGAGAGCAAAGAGAGCAATCTTGCCCTTGCCGATTTCACGCTTGATAGCGCCGAGAGCACCGATACATGGTGCGCAGAGAAGATTGAACATAAGGAAGCTGTAAGCGGAGAGCGG
>JAFYNW010000146.1 GCA_017547995.1 Clostridia bacterium
GTCAGAATAATCGTGATTTTGCCCTTGAGCGCACGGATTACGTCCCATAAACCATGTCTTGCTAGCACGTCAAGTCCGAGTGTCGGCTCGTCGAGAAAGAGAATCTCAGGCTCGCTGATGAGCGCCATAGCAATGCTTACCCGTCTTTGCCATCCGCCTGAAAGCTTGCCTGCCCTTCTGTGCCATACTTCATCAAGGGCAAACTGAGCGCGAAGCTCATCAAGCTTGGTATTCGTCTTTTCCTTGGAAAAGCCGTGAATGCCGCATATAAGTCTGAGATTTTCCTCAACAGAAAGATTGGGCGCAACGGCGGTCTCCTGCGGAGATACACCAATCAGACCCTTCACCTTGTCAGCTTCCTTTGTAATACTATATCCGCCCACAAGAGCATCACCCTTGTCAGGCTGAGTAAGGCAAGTCAGCATTTTTATAGTCGTGGTCTTGCCGGCGCCGTTTACACCCAGCAGGGAAAAGAGCTCGCCATGGTCGATTTCAAGGTCGAGCCCGTCAACCGCAAGAATATTCCCATAACGCTTGCCAAGCCCCTTTGTCACAATAGCCTTCATAACATTATCCTCCTTATTACGTTTACAATTATAGCAAATGCAAAGGAGAAAATGTGGATTTTTGTTTGTTCGGTCGCGGAGCGTGTCTTATCGGTCGGATAAAAAAGGCGATACCCGTTCAAAGTGACAGGTACCGCCGATTTATTACGTTTAAGATATCTTACTTAACTTCGATGAGCTCGTACTTACGGCTTGCGAAACCGAGAGCTTCAGCAGCATCAACAGTGATGATACCCTTGCGGGAGTTGATACGTTCGAGAAGGTGTTCCTTGCCAGGGTCATCAGAATTGATAACAAGGTCGAGGCAAGCCTGGTCGATAGCGATAGGGTCTGTGGAAGCGAGAATACCGATATCCTTCATGCATGGGTCTTCAGCCTTTGCACAGCAGTCGCAGTCAACGGACATATTAGCCATAACGTTGATGTAAACGATTTCATTCTTGAAATAGTCGCATACGCTCATAGCCGCGTCAGCCATAGACTTGAGGAAGAGTTCGCGTTCAGCAGTCCAGATCTTTTCTGGTTCGCCTGCGCCGTGGATATATGCCTTGCCGAAGGAAGAAGCCATACCGATAGCAAGCTGCTTGAGAGCTCCGCCGTAGCCGCCCATTGGGTGACCCTTGAAGTGGGAGAGAACGAGCATGGAGTCGTAGTTTGCAACTGTCTTGCCGAGGTAGTTCTTCTTGATAACGTTGCCGTTCATTTCGATTTCGAGGTCAGGACCTTCTGCGTCCATGATGTCAACCTTGAAATACTTTGTCCAGCCGTGTTCGTCCATGAGAATCTTGTGCTTTTCAGTTGTGTTACGCTGACCTTCGTAAGCTGTGTTACATTCAACAACTGTGCCGCCTACGTGGTCGATGATTGGCTTCCAGAATTCAGGGTGAAGGAAGTTCTGGTTGCCCTTTTCGCCGGAGTGAACCTTGATAGCAACGTTGCCCTTGAGTTCCTTGCCGACCATCTTGTAGAGTTCAAGCACCTTTTCAGGTGTGATGTCCTTGGAGAAATATACTTTTGCGCTCATAATAGCCTCCTGAGTATTTTTGATAGATATATTATACACCCAACACACCGTATAGGCAAGGCTTTTTTGTAACGTACGTAATTTTTCTGAATAAGATAAAAACAGAACTACCAGATAAGAAGGGAAGGGACTATTTATGAATCCATTCAAAGAACGAGCCATGCCGATTGACGCCTCATTCAGAAACTGGTCGGGCATTTTCCCAAAGCCATACTGCAAGGATGAGGTAGACCCATACACAAAGACCCGCGTCGTGCTGATGAACGGCGCTGAGTTTGAGTCGGTCTGGTTCGGTCATCGCTTCAACAGAATATGCAACAACAACGATTTGCGCCGCGAGCTTGCCCTCATCCGCCGCAGTGAACAGCAACAACAGAAGGTGATTGCCGCTCTCAAGCCGATGAACGAAAGCATCCTCGAGCATACTATCACGTATGAACAGCTTGCCGTTGACCTTACTGCTGAAATGGCGAGAAAAGAGCCTGATATGATGGTAAAGGCGGCCCTTGATTTCGCATTGCTTGAGGACTTCGACCATCTTTACCGCTATGCAGACCTGCTGGAAATGGAGCAGGGCATCAGGGCGGAAAATCTTGTAGGTCATTATACGGAAATCATGCCGGGCAGGCCGACAATCTCCGAGCACCGCTATCCGTTTGACAACGTGAGATGCTTCATCAATAACAAGACGGCCAATCCGCTGACAAAGCTCCATACAGCCATCATCACGGCGGCTGAGCAGCAGACGATGAACTACTATATGAACGTTGCCGCCGTCGTGCAGACCAGCGATATCGGCAGACAGCTCTATCAGGAAATCGGTCTTATCGAAGAGGAGCACGTTACACATTACGGAAGTCTGCTCGATCCGAACGTAACACTTCTTGAGCATCTGCTTGCCAACGAATACACAGAATGCTATCTCTATTATTCCTGCTATATGACCGAAACTGACCCATATATCAGGAAAATCTGGGAGCAGCATTTCTGCGAAGAGCTTTCGCATCTCCACAAGGCTGTCGAACTTCTGAAAAAATATGAGAAGAAGGATTGGTGGGAGGTCATACCGGACGGCGAATTCCCTGATTTGCTCAGCTTGCACGAAAATAAGGAGTACGTCCGTAAAGTTCTGGCAAATACTGTAAATTTCACAAGCAAAAACGAGGACTATATCTGCGTCGATAAGCTTCGTAACGACGACAGATTCTTCCTCTTCCAGCAAAGGCTGAATACGCCTGTAAACGAAGCGCCGTCCCACGCCGTGATTGAAAAGTATATTGCCAAAAACGGCATGGACTACCGCTATGAAATCCGAGAAAACCCAATTCCTGCCCTCCGCGACAGAACAAAGGACAACACAACCGTCGGCAGATGTATGTAACGATATCAGTATAAATGTAGGGGAGGGTCTCTGTGCCCTCCCGCAATAAAACAAAAGCCACTCAATAGAGTGGCTTTTCGCTATTTCCAATATTCTTTTCTTACAACTCTGTAAGCAGGCTTGTAATGGTCGTGGTATTGCTTTGTATGTGAGGTAGGGCGGATTCCGCCTGCGAGATATTCCTCCACTGCCGCCTTCGCCTCGTCAAAGCCAAAGTCAAAAACGCCATCCTTCGCCATAACGACAAACTCATCAAGCTTTGATTCAAAGGCAAGGTTACTGCCGCTCATCTGGTTTGCACTCTTTACAAAAGCCTCGTTGAGCTTCCCGAGCTGAGCCTCGTCAAGACCCTTGAGGCACACACGCACGTAGCCTCCGCCGATATCCTGCTCGGCTTCATAAGGAAGATGATGCACTTCTTCCCATTCGTTCAGAAGACGCTGTTCGGCATAATTTTTATCAGCAATAAGATGCCCCGGGCCAAACTCCTGCTGAAAAATCAGCTTGATATAGTCCTGCGGCAAAGCGTAAGGGTGAAGATTTCTTTCGTTCAGAATATATTCTTTCATAATGCTCCTTTTATTAAAATACCGCCGCGTATTTCAGCGGCGGTATGTGGGATTATTCTTCGTGACCTGCGTGAGAGTGCTTTGATTCAAATGGAGAATCATCGCCATCCTTGAGAGGCTTGAGCTTCTTGAAGAGCCAGATCATCATTGGCAATGCGAGGAAGAGGAAGGAGAGAAGGTCGGAAAGTGCCTGAGCACAAGCAAGACCGTAAGCGCCAAGACCGAACATGCTTTCAAGAACCTTTGGAAGGATGAGCACGATAGGGATGAGGAAGAGAAGCTGGCGGGACATACTGAGAATAAGATTTTCAATAGGTCTGCCCAGCGACTGGAACATATTACTTGAAACCATAACGATGATGTGTGGAACAAGTACTACGCAGAGTGTACGCACCTTGAAGGATGCGATAGCGAGAACAGTAGGGTCGTTTTCTGTATTGAAAAGACCGATAAGTGCGTCAGCACTGAGGAACATAGCCGCACCGAGAATGATAGCACATACAGAGCCGATTTTTACGGTTGTAAGATAAGCGTCCTTGACTCGGTCGTATTTCTTCGCGCCCCAGCAGAAGCCGGCAACAGGACCGAAGCCCTGAGAGAAGCCCATAATAGCGGAAGCGATAAGACGATAAAGCTTGTTGGCAACAGAGATAGCCGCGAGAACAGCTGTACCGAAGCCCTTTGCAACGTGGTTGGAAATGATGCCGCCCACAGACATAAGGCTCATACGAAGGAAAGCAGGAATACCCATCTTTGCAACTTCGCTCATAATATCCCACTTGAAGCGGAAATACTTAGGATGAAGCTCGAGCATAGCCGTCTTCTTGATATAAGGAATAGCGAGAACACAGCAGCTGAACATCTTGGAAAGGGCAGTAGCACCGGCAGCACCGGCAACGCCCCAACCGAATACGTTGATGAACAACGGGTCGAGAATTATATTGAGGAAACAGCCTGCACACATGCCCCACATAGCGTAGGTCGTCGAACCTTCACTTCGCAGAAGCTGGTTCATAATGAGGTTGGCTGTTGTAAAGCCTGCGGAAAGAAGTATCCAGTGGGCATAGTCCATGGAATACTGAAGAGCAGAATCTGTAACGCCGAAAAGACGTACCAGAGGCTCTTTGAAGAAGAGGCAGATAAAGCCTAAAAGGAATGAGAATACAACACCGATTGTAAGAGTTGTTGTGGCAACGGAAGATGCCTTTTCGTCTTCCTTAGCGCCCATAAGACGGGAAATATAGCTGGCTGCACCGAATGCAAAACCCATTGAAATAGAGCGGAGCAGATTCATCAGGGAATCGTTTACCGCAACAGCCGCAGTGGCATTCATACCAAGCTGGCTGACGAAGAATGTATCGGCAAGATTATATATCGAGTCGATCATCTGAGAGATAATCATCGGGATAGCGACCTTTGGAATAACCTTCATCATAGGGTCTTCCAGCATCATGCGACGACGTGCTTCTCTCTGTAATGATTGCTTAGCGTCCAAAGCAATTACCTCCATTTCTTTAAGTAACTTAATGAATATATTTTACACCTGTTTAAGGCAATAGTCAAGATAATCTTCATAGGCATATTAGATAAAAATCCCGCGTATTTTTTGACATATCGGGAAAAAATCATCCTTAAAAAGCCTTCCCATTGAGGGGAAGGGGGACCGCTTGCGGTGGATGAGGTGTAGGTGTAATTGTGATTGTACTCAATCTAAGCAGGTGAACACATTGTTCTTCTACAAATGTAGAAAATTCATTGACATCTATGCTGTAAATATGATATAATTTCTACAACAGTAGAAGATAAGGAGGTGCAATATGAATAAGATAAAAAGACTGCCCGACAGCGAGCTTGAGCTTATGCAGATTATCTGGAAGCTTGATTCTCCCGTTTCACGCACAGATATCGAAAAAAATCTTCCTGAAAACCATCAGCTTGCCGCCACAACCATTCTTACCCTGCTGACCCGACTGGCTGAAAAGGACTTTTTGAAGGTGGAAAAACAGGGCAAGACAAACCTCTATACATCGCTTGTGACAGAAAAGGACTATCTCGCAGGAGAAAGCCGTAATATTCTCAACCGCCTCTACGGCGGCTCACTCAAGGCCTTCGCAATGAGCCTCGTCGACTCAGGCGTAAGCAAAGCCGAAATAGACGAACTCCGCAAAATGTTGGATGAAAACAAA
>JAFYNW010000016.1 GCA_017547995.1 Clostridia bacterium
AAACAAAGCTCTCATTTCAACAAAGAGAGCTTTTATGTTATTTCTTGTTCTGCTTTTCTTTAAGTCTGTATGTAAGAGTCATAAGGCTTTCAGAGAAATGCACGTCTTCGATTGGAATACAATCGAAATCAAGATGCAAATCAACGTTTGTAAAGTTCCAGATTGCCTTGATGCCGCATTCAATAAGTCTTGCTGTCATTGTCTTGGCAAGACGCTTTGGCAAAGTAAGTACTGCAAGGTCAGGCACTTCATTCTGCATAACTGTTTCGAGTTCGCTTACGTTATAAATCGGAACGTTGTTGATTGTGTTGCCGTGACCTTCAACGTTTACATCAAAGCCGCATACAATCTGAACACCGCAAGCGGAGAAATTGAAGTTATTGATAAGTGTACGGCCAAGATTACCAACACCGATGATAATAGCCTTATTCTTCTTGTTAATATTGAGAATATTAGCAATCTCATCACGAAGGAATTCTACGTTATAACCATAGCCCTGCTGACCAAAACCACCGAAGCAGTTAAAATCCTGTCTGACCTGAGAAGCTGTAAGCCCCATCATTTCAGCGAGTTTACTTGAGGAAATTCGAGTTATGCCGCTATCCAAAAGCTGATTTACATACTTATAATATTTAGGCATTCTACGTATTACGGCTGTTGAGATCTTTTTTTCCGGCATATTTGCACTTCCTTTCTTTTAACTCTATAATTATATCACAGGTTTTTCCAAGTTTCAAGCAGTAAAATGCAATTTTTTATGTTAAATTGATGACATAATCGGCAGAAAACAGTTAAATTGCTAACAATTTGCCACTATTTATAGGAGCTTGTCATTTCGTCAGGAAGCACGTCATCTTCCTTTACCCAGTCCTCCACATCAACAATGGAGTATTCATCAGGAGTGTTTCTGATGATAACCTGTGTTATACCTGCATTAATGATGAGTCTTCTGCACATATTGCAGCATGTGCCGTCAGCAATAAGCTCACCTGTTCTCGCATCTTCGCCTGCAAGGAACAAGGTTGCGCCAAGCATTTCTTCTCTGCTTGCGGAGATAATCGCATTTGCCTCAGCATGGACAGAGCGACAAAGTTCATATCTCTGGCCTCTTGGAATCTGAAGCTTTTCTCTGCGGCAATAACCGAGGTCGGAGCAGTTTGCTCTGCCTCTTGGTGCACCGGCATAGCCTGTGGAGATAATTACGTCATTCTTGACGATAATGGCACCATATTTTCTTCTGATGCAAGTACCTCTTTTAAGCACAGTCTGCGCAATATCAAGGTAATAATTGATTTTATCGCGTCTTTCCATATTATTGTATCTTCCCTTCTTTAATTTTTATGATACGTTCCGTCTGCTTTGCACACTCAATGTCGTGAGTTATCATCAGAACTGTTGCACCATCTTTATTCAGCTCAGCAAGCAAATCCATGATTTCTTTTCCCGACACTGAATCGAGATTGCCCGTAGGCTCATCAGCAAGAATAAGCGGAGGATTTTTTATTATGGCCCTCGCAACGGCAACCTTTTGTTGCTGTCCGCCCGAAAGTTCGTTAGGTCTGTGAAATCTTCTGTGATACAAGCCTACTGCATCGACAGCCTTTTCCACCATTTCCTTACGTTTTCTGCGTTCAACTCCTGAAATAATAAGCGGAAGCTCTATATTCTGCATCACGTTGAGATTTCTGATAAGGTTGTAATTTTGAAACACAAAGCCTATCTTGTTGTTTCTTACCGTCGAAAGTCTGTCTGCTGAAGTTTTATATATCTCCTCATTATCGAGAAAATACGTGCCGCTGTCCGCAAAATCAAGGCAGCCTATAATATTGAGCAAGGTTGATTTACCCGAGCCTGAGTTTCCGACTATCGAACAAAAGCTATGCTTTTCAATGCAGAGAGAAATATCTTTCAATGCCTGAGTGATATTATTCCCTTTTCCGTACGTCTTACTTATACCATCAAGAATTATCATAGGAAACACCTCATAAAAAATATAAGTCTATTGTTTCCTGTGATACTCCTTTGTATTAGTATGCATTGTACATTTTATTGTTATAAGTATAATTCTGAGCAAGGTCCATAGACGAGATGATATAGTTGCCTTCTGTATTCGAAAC
>JAFYNW010000147.1 GCA_017547995.1 Clostridia bacterium
AATGGATGTCGATTGTATCACCGAGATATCTCTTAGCCATTACAGAGCATTCGATATGCCAACCTGGTCTGCCGTTACCCCATGGAGATTCCCATGATGGTTCGCCTGGCTTTGCGTTCTTCCAGAGAGCAAAGTCCATAGCGTCGTGCTTATGTTCATTTACGTTGATACGTGCACCAGCTTCAAGCTCTTCGAGTGGCTGATGAGAAAGCTTACCGTATGTTTCGAAAGCCTTTGTGCTATAGTATACGTCACCATCGAGTTCATAAGCAAAGCCCTTGTCGATAAGTGTCTTTACCATGTTGATGATGCCGTCAATATTTTCTGTTGCGAGAGGGTGATGATTTGCTCTCTTGATACCAAGACCTTCAGCATCTGTGAAGTATTCCTTGATATATCTTTCAGCAATTTTATCGTATGTTGTACCTTCTTCGTTAGCCTTCTTGATAACCTTGTCATCGATATCTGTGAAATTCTGTACGAAAGTTACTTCATAACCCTTATATTCAAGATATCTTCTGAGTACGTCGAAGATGATGAATGGTCTTGCGTTACCAACGTGGAAAAAGTTGTAAACTGTTGGGCCGCAGGAATACATCTTGACCTTGTTTGGTTCAAGAGACTGGAATTCTTCCTTCTGTCTTGTAAGTGTATTAAAAACTCTCATTATTTCTTTCCTCCGTCAATAATATCATCCTTGAGAATATCGATGTTCTTTGCCATATAGTCAATGCATGAATATACGGACATAATTACCATTACCCATACTGCAACAGTCTGAATGCTTGCCGGGAGAATATTGAGCATGAGAAGGATGATACAAATAATATGTACAGTTGTTTTAAGTTTGCCAGAAAATACAGCCTGAATTACTCTACCACGAGCTGCAGCGAGCATTCTGAGGGAGCTGATGATAAGGTCTCTGGAGATAACGAGCATAACAGCCCATGCAGGCATAATGCCCATTTCAACAAAGATAAGCAATGCAGACGTTACAAGAAGCTTATCAGCAAGTGGGTCTACAAACTTACCGAAGTTTGTTACGAGATTATACTTTCTTGCAATGTAACCATCAAGACCATCTGTGATACTTGCAATTGTAAAAATAACTGTCGCGATAAAAGATGCATATGGAATACCGCTGAGCGCCACAATCATAAAGACAGGCACAAGAGCGATTCTGATCATAGTTATGGTATTTGGTAAGTTCATATTTCCTCCACTACTGCACCATAAAGGATACAGCCTACTGCATCATTGATTTTTACGTTATAGAATTCGCCTTCTTCTGCATCACCGTCAAAGTAAACGATACCATCGATATCAGGTGAATCCATATAGCTTCTGCCGAAGAACATTTCTTCTTCTTCATCATAGCCTTCACACAAAACCTTGTATGTCTTATCAATATATGTAGAAGAAAGAATGTCCATAATGTCTGTCTGGAGCTTGAAGAGCTCATTCTGACGCTGAATCTTTACGTCCTCATCAATCTGGTCAGGCATATCGTAAGCAACAGAGCCTTCTTCTCTTGAGAATGCAAATACACCTGCGCGTTCAAGCTTATATTCTTCAAGGAAGTCATAGAGCTCCTTGTAGTCTTCTTCTGTTTCACCCGGGAAGCCTACGATAAGGCTTGTTCTCATTACAGCATCCGGCATAAGTGAACGAATCTTGTCAATTCTTTCTCTTACGAGCTTACCGGAGCCACGTCTGTTCATAGCCTTGAGCATATTGTCACTGATATGCTGAATTGGAATGTCAAAGTACTTGAGAACCTTTGGCTCGTTCTTGATTGTTTCAAGAAGAATGTCGTCGATTTCATCAGGATAGAGATAATGAAGTCTGATCCATTCAAAGCCTTCGATTTTACAAAATTCCTTTACAAGTTCGTGAAGCTTTCTTTCACCGTAAAGGTCTGTACCATAACGTGTGATATCCTGCGCAACAACCATAAGCTCCTTAACACCGCTTGCAGCAAGGTCCTTTGCCTCTTCAATGAGACTTTCCATAGGACGGCTTCTGAAAGCACCTCTGAGAGATGGGATAACGCAATAATGACACTTGTTATCACAGCCCTCAGCAATCTTGATGTAAGCACTGTATGGTGTGTTGATGATAATACGGCCGCCTTCAAGATCAGCCTTATTCATATCCTTGAAGAAGCCCTTCTTCTGACCTTCAAGAGCAGCATCAACCGCTTCAACGATATCTTCGTAGCTGCCTGTACCGCAGACTACGTCTACTTCAGGAAGTTCCTTGAGAACTTCTTCTCTGTAACGCTCTGTAAGGCAACCCGTCACAACAAGCGCCTTAAGGTTACCTTCAACCTTATACTGAGCAGATTCAAGAATAGTATCGATAGCTTCCTTTTTTGCGCTGTCGATAAAGCCACAAGTATTGACTACAACAGCATCTGCTTCTTCGATATACTCTGTGATGTTATATCCTGCATTTTCAAGAAGGAACAACATCTGCTCGGAATTAACCTGATTTTTCGCACAACCAAGCGAAATCAGATGAACCTTTTTACTCATAATATTCCTCATCATTCAAGTATTTATTTAATGCTTCTTTAACCTGAGAATAAGAAAATCCTTTACGCAGAAGCCCATCAAACACCTTTTTCACAGTCTGTCTGTCAGGATTTTCACTTTTAATTTTAGAAGCAATATATTTCTGCATTTTAGAATAGTCCGGCTCGAAATCCTCCATACGTTCATAGGATAATTCCCGGTCTATTCCTGCTTCTCTTAATTTCTGGGCGATTCTTTTTTCGCCGTATCCC
>JAFYNW010000148.1 GCA_017547995.1 Clostridia bacterium
ACCCCATTGAGCCTGCTCAATGGGGAGAGCGAAGCGACAACTACTTTGCAACGATGTTTACAATCTTGTTCTTTACAACGATTGTCTTTACAACGTTCTTGCCTTCGAGGAAGTTCTGAACCTTCTGGTCTGCAAATGCGATTTCCTTTGCCTTTTCTTCTTCGCAGTCGAATGGAAGCTCGATTACGGAACGTACCTTGCCGTTAACCTGAACAGCAACCTTTACGCTTTCGTCAACTGTGAGAGCTTCGTCGTGTACAGGATACTTAGCGTGTGCGAGCATTTCTGTACCACCCATGAGTTCGTTCATTTCTTCTGTGATGTGTGGAGCAAATGGGTTAGCGAGCTTGAGGAATGTTTCGAGCTCAGCCTTGTTGATGCCGTTTTCATAGAATGTATTGAGGAGACCCATGAGAGTTGCGATAGCTGTGTTGAAGCGGAGGTTAAGGATATCGTCAGTTACCTTCTTGATAGCCTTGTGGATTTCGCGCTTGTTCTTTTCGGAGAACTCTGTGCCTTCCTGAACCATATCGAGGAGAGCCCATGTTCTGTCGCAGAATCTCTTACAGCCCTTGATGGATGTACTTGACCATGGAGCAGCCTTTTCAAAGTCGCCGATGAACATTTCGTAGAGACGGAATGTATCTGCGCCGTATTCTGCTACGATATCGTCTGGGTTGATAACGTTGCCACGGCTCTTGGACATCTTTTCGCCGCCTTCACCGAGAATCATACCGTGGGAAGTACGCATTGCGTATGGTTCCTTTGTTGGAACTACGCCGATGTCATAGAGGAACTTATGCCAGAAGCGGGAGTAGAGAAGGTGGAGTGTTGTATGCTCCATACCGCCGTTGTACCAGTCAACAGGTGTCCAGTATTCGAGTGCTTCCTTGGATGCGAGAGCATCTTCATTGTGTGGATCTGCATAGCGGAGGAAGTACCAGCTGGAGCCTGCCCACTGTGGCATTGTGTCTGTTTCACGCTTAGCAGGAGCGCCGCAGACAGGGCAAGTTGTATTTACGAATTCTTCGATGTCAGCGAGTGGAGAGTCGCCGTTTTCGTTTGGTTCGTAGGATGGAACGTCTGGGAGTGTGAGTGGGAGCTGATCCTCTGGAATTGTTACAGGGCCGCAGTGTGGGCAGTGTACAACAGGGATTGGTTCGCCCCAGTATCTCTGACGGGAGAATACCCAGTCACGAAGCTTGTAGTTTACCTTTGGATGACCTACGCCTTCCTTTGCGAGGAATTCAACGATCTTTTCCTTTGCTTCTTCAACTGTAAGACCATCGAGGAAGCCGGAGTTTGTCATAACGCCTGTTTCACAGTCTGTGAATGCTTCCTTAGTAACGTCGCCGCCCTTGACAACTTCGATGATAGGAAGGTCGAATGCCTTAGCGAAAGCATAGTCACGGTCGTCGTGAGCAGGAACAGCCATGATAGCGCCTGTGCCGTATGTCATGAGAACGTAGTCGGAAACGAAGATTGGAATTTCGTTGCCGTTTACAGGGTTGATGCCGCGGACACCGTCAAGGCGTACGCCTGTCTTTTCCTTGTTCATTTCTGCACGTTCAAAGTCAGACTTTCTTGCAGCAGCTTCCTTATATGCTACGATTTCATCGTAATTCTTGAGGGAATCCTTCCACTTTTCAACGTAAGGATGTTCAGGTGCGATAACCATGTACGTTGCACCGAAGAGTGTGTCAGGACGTGTTGTGTAGATTGTCATCTTGTCGCCTTCTGTTGTGTTGAAGTCGACTTCTGCACCTGTGGAACGGCCAATCCAGTTCTTCTGCTGTGTCTTTACGCGTTCAACGTAGTTAACTTCTTCGAGGTCGTCGATGAGGCGCTGAGCGTATTCTGTAATCTTGAGCATCCACTGGCTCTTTTCCTTACGGACAACTTCGGAGCCGCAGCGTTCACATACACCGCCAACAACTTCTTCGTTAGCGAGAACGCACTTACAGGATGTACACCAGTTTACAGGCATTGTGGACTTGTAAGCAAGGCCCTTCTTGAAGAGCTGGATGAAAATCCACTGTGTCCACTTGAAGTACTTAGGGTCTGTTGTGTTGATTTCACGGTCCCAGTCGAAGGAAAGGCCGAGAGACTGAAGCTGGCTCTTGAAGCGTGCAACGTTCTGCTTTGTAACTTCAACAGGGTGAATCTTATTCTTGATAGCAAAGTTTTCTGTTGGAAGACCGAATGCGTCCCAGCCCATTGGGTAAAGAACGTTGAAGCCCTGCATTCTCTTGAGACGTGCTACGATGTCAAGAGCTGTGTAGGAACGTGGGTGACCAACGTGAAGACCTGCGCCCGATGGATATGGGAACTCAACGAGAGCATAGTATTTTGGAAGAGTGAAGTCATTCTTTGCAGCGAATGCCTTGTTGTCTTCCCAGTTTTTCTGCCATTTCTTCTCAATGGCTGTGTAATCGTATTTCATTTTTGAAAAACTCCTTGATGGAATAGTTTACTGTGGAAGTGAATTGCCTTGCGGCATGAATTGCACAGGACGTGCATGAATTGATGCAAAGCATCATGAATTGTCCCGTTGGGACGTTGAGGTGTGCCGTTGGCACAGATTTATTAAATGTGACTTGTCACTCCGCAATGTGCGACAGCACGATTCATGGCGTCAGCCAATTCACGTGTGAAACACAATTCATGGAGCGGAGCGAGGATTCATTGCCGTAAGGCTTTGCGGCAATTAGTTAGGCTTGATGAGGCTGGAGATGTCGATTTCTGTGCCGTCTGCCCAGAGGCGTTCGAGAGCGAAGAGTTCTCTTGCGTCCTGTGCGAAGATGTTAACAACAACTGTGGAATAGTCGAGAAGTACCCAGTTGGATGTTACGCCTTCAACGTGGTGTGGTTCTTCGCCGAACTGACGTGTGAGGTTTTCTTCGATGTGGTCAGCGAGAGCACGGATGTGTGTGTTGGATGTACCTGTCATGATAACAAAGTAGTCTGTGAGTGTTGTGTGGTTTTCAACACCGATAGCTGTGATTTCAACAGCCTTTCTTTCGTCAGCAATCTTGACGATGTTTTCCATAAGTTCTCTGGATGTCATATATTTTTCTCCTGTTTTGATTGGATTATATTTACGTTTATAAGAATTCCTGGCTCCCTCTGACGAGGGAGCTGGCACGCTTCAGCGTGACTGAGGGAGAGAACGCTTAACAGCCATATCAATATATTGGCATACTCCCTCGAAGTTTTTATCTACGTCCAGATTTGAAATTCTGAGGACGATGAGATTCAGTTCATTAAGCTTTTCCGTGCGGATGCGGTCTTTCAGCACAGAAGATTCTTCATAATGCTGTGAGCCGTCAAGCTCGACGATAAGATGAGCTTTTGCACAGTAAAAGTCGGCAATATATTCGCCTATTGCTTTTTGCCGTTGAAAACGGACGGGATATGAGCGAAGGAACAAGTACCATAATTTTCGTTCCCACGGAGTCATATTTTTACGAAGTTCTTTTGCATGAGGGATGTTTGCCTTGTTATATTTAAGCACGGTGTATCTCTCCCTCCGTCAATCTTCGATTGACACCTCCCTCGTCAGAGGGAGGCAAGTTTATTACAATTCATTTTCCTTGCCGTTATTCCTTACAGCCATCAGCAGGACGTCATTCAGCTTTGCTTGTTTCCTCTTCGCCTGTTTCGATAGAAGGGATTTCAGCTTCAGTAGCCGCCTCTGTTGGTGCTTCAGTAGGAGCTTCGGTTGGCGCCTCAGTTGGCTTTACGTCGGCAGAAGCGGGCGCCTTTGTGGTTTCCTCTGCCGGTTTATCATTTTTTGGTGCTGAAGTTGCGTAGCCGGAAATATCCTTGAGATGAAGCTTTGTGATGTCCTCTGTATATGGGTTGAGGTTTGCATTGACGTATTCGAGAATAGCCGCTTCGTCAGGGATGTAGTATGACTGCATGTGGCCGAAATCTGCTTCGAAGAGATACTGGTCAATGCCCGGCATTGTGCTCATATGGATATTTTCACCGTTGATTGTTATAGCGCGCATACCAAACCAGACGATTTCGGAAAGAGAAAGGTCTGTTTCGATATTTTCATAGACAGCGTCCCAGATATCGTCAAGCTGGAGAAGCTTCGTTGGGGAAGCAAGCTGCTTGAGTACAGCCTTGATAAACTCCTGCTGAGCCTGGATACGCTCGATGTCACCGCCAGGATAACCGCCCGATTCGCCTGCGTTGCACTTTCTGAAGCGGACGAAATGGAGAGCCTTTTCGCCGTTGAGTGTCTGCATACCAGGCTGAAGGTCGATGTGGAGGTCCTGAGTAGGGTCGTCATATTTCATACGCACAGGCACGTTGTACTTAACGCCGCCGATAGCATCGACGATTTCTTCAAAGCCGTCGAAATCGATGATGACGTAGCGGTCGATAGGAATGCCTATAACGCTTTTGACTTCTTTTTTAAGGTTATCGATGCCCTTTACAAAGCCGCTGTTGATTTTCTTGATGGAGCGGTTGGCATCGACGATAGTGTCGCGTGGGATGTTCATAACGTTTACGACGCCGTTTGGCACGTCGTAAGAAACAGCCATGATGGTATCCGCTCTCGTCTTGTCCTGGTCGAGACCGCACAGCAGGAAGGTATAATAATCCTTTTTACGGTCTGACGGTGCGTCTTCATCCACTTCATCTTCGAGAGAAGGCTGACCTTCGCTTGGCAGGATGACGTTGCCCTTGGAGTCTGTGGAAGGCTCTGTCGCATGGGTGGAAACGTCAGGTGGACGGACGAAAATGCTCATAAGCAAAGCTATGATGGCAATCGTTGCAAGAGCGATGCCGCCGAAAAGCATTGCCTGACGCTTGCGCGCAACCTTCTTTCTGCGCTCAAGACGTGCCTTATGTGCCTGTTCTTCAGGAGTGAGCGGAACAGTGTTTACCGCTTCCTCATTCTTTTTTGATGGCGATGGCTTGCCGCCGTATAGTTTCATAGTTACACTTCCTTCTGAGTAGACAACTTAAGCTGACTGAACAGCTCAAGGGTGTTTGCGTGCGGACGTGCGCCTTTTGTGGCGAGATATGCTATATTGTCTGTGATGATATCGAGAAGGGCAAAGTCGAGATTTTCCCCGGCCATTTTGCGCCAGAGGGGCGCTTTTTCAAGCTGGGAATCACGGCCGACTTCGCATTTATCGGCAATATAGATTATTTTTTCAAGGTCGGACATATTTTTCCTGCCCAGAGTATGGTACTTTATGGCGTCATAGATATCGTCACCGATACCGAAGACATCCTTTGCCACCTCTGCGCCTGTGTCGGCGTGAAGGCAAGGCTCCATATTTTCGACCGTGTATTCTAATATTATATTATAATTTTCGATTAAGGTCAACTGTTCAGCGGTACTTTTTTGCTTTGTACAGTCGTGCAGAAGGCCGGCTATATAGCCTTTTTCGCCGTCGATGCCGTGTTTTTCACAAAGTGTACGGGCAAGGTCAGCCACGTTCATCGTGTGAGCAAGACGGGACGGCTTGAGATTAACGGATAAATATTGTTTTATGGTGTTGAGCATGATGAGTGATGAATTGGCTTACGCCATGAATTGAAATGGAATTTCATGAATTGCCTGCGGCATGAATTGTCCCTTTGGGACATTGTGGTATCTCCGATGGATTGAATAGGGGCGGGATGTTGGCAAGCACCATCCCCTACATTTATTTTCGTAGGGTACGGCATTTATGACGTACCGACGTATTCAATGCGCCGCAGGTACTCTAGCGATACAATCCATTCTTTTCGATATAGTCTGCGATGGATTTTGGGATGAGGCCGCTTGTTTTGTTGCGGATGTCGGTAGAGGAAACCTCGAGCACGTCGTTTTCCACAACGATTA